>DASUCX010000099.1:0-3350 GCA_036275855.1 Rhabdochlamydiaceae bacterium | reverse complement strand
CCTGTTTCTTTTTAAGGAAAAAAAACTATAAACTATAGACCCGGCCCTCAAGGGCCGGGTTTCAGCCGGAGGAAGGATTCAAAAATCAATGAAAAATGGTAGCGAATTGACTTTGTAAATTCACGGAAGGCTTTCGGCATGTCACACAGTGCGCGGAAGAATTTTGCTAGCTCAAGCGAAGTGTAGTAACACGTAGCAGCCAAGGCCAGAACAAGGAAGGTTATGCCACATATCCAACTTAGGGCTGACCACAAGCGATGTTGGCATATAAATTTTACTGCTTTTAATCGCCAGCTTAAGCCGAGAGAGCGACGACAGACAAAGTCTTCCATGATATCTATCGCACTGCTATACCCTTTTTCTAAGAGCAAAAAGGCAAACCCCGGCTTATTTTTTTCGAGAGCTGTTTGAGCAACGTTTCTCAGACGAAAAATCTCTTTGATAGAATGAGAAGCAAGAAGGTGCTTAAACTTCTCAAGCTCGTTGTCCGTGAGGGTCTTTTCAAGTTCATCGGCAAATTCCCAGTCAGCAATAGGAGGAAGAATTTTTTTAAACGGCTCAACAACCTTTTGGAGATGTGCTTTTTCCCCTTTCGCAACGAGCACTCTCATTTCGTAATCGTTGAAAGGAGCTTTGAGACGCTCTTGGACATAATTGAAGAGTGTCGCATCGCTGTCTTGGAGTGCTTGCCAGGCGATATTGAATTGATTTTCTTTTGTGATGAGTGCATCTACGCATGTGAAGTGACTATTCTTCCAGGCGAAATGAGCTGCGTTTGCCTCTCGGACAGGCATTTTACTTCCAGAGCCGGCGTCTGAGTCGATCAAAACTCGGATCATTCGAAAATGGCCTAGGGTAGAGGCGTGTGCTAT
Source organism: Rhabdochlamydiaceae bacterium (assembly GCA_036275855.1). GTDB lineage: Bacteria > Chlamydiota > Chlamydiia > Chlamydiales > Rhabdochlamydiaceae > PALSA-1444. The sequence continues at coordinate 2,478 of DASUCX010000099.1, read as the reverse complement.
TGCAAGATCTAGTTCACTATTCCCAAACGTTAAATCACTTGACAAGGGAGGAGAGTGAGAGAAAAGAATAGAAAAAGTCTCAAAACTTTTCGTTTGAATGGCATCGGTTAAGCTCATATTTTCCAGGTCGAAAAGACGAAGATGGGGGCTTTGCGCCTTGACGGCAAGGCGCTCTTGCGAAGTTAGTTTTTTAAAAAGAGTTAGAATTTTGCCCTGGGCCTGCCAAAAGGGGGTTTCTATCTGCTCAGGAGTCTTTTGCTGAGGACTCTCTTCAGGAATTTGTTGAGAAATCGTTATGAAAGTCTGCTGAGAAATTTTCTTGTGAACCTTCCGACGGGTCGTCTTAGAAAGCTGCTCAGGAGGCTTTTGAGGAGTTTGTTGAGGAATCTTGCCAGGAGTCTGCTGAGGAGGCTTTCCAGGAAAATAGCGAAATTCTGCAAAGATCACATTGAGCTCGTTGATGTAAGCGCTCATTGTTTTTATCTGTGAGAATTGAAATAGATTGTTGTAATTGGAAGTATCCCAAGCCTTGAGGGTCAAAGTCCGCCAAAGACGACAAACGCGCCCATTCTTAAGAAGTTCTGTAGGGTCGTTAAAAGAAAAGGTATATTGCAAAAGGTCATTTTGAGCAGAGAGTAGTGTTAGAATAGGATTTTCTATAGCTGCCATACGGGCAACATTATAACAACTTACTTACCATAAATCCATCGATTTTCCCTGTGACACCAAGTGAAATCAGAGTGTAATAAAATTTTCACTTTAAAAAACGTGGCGGCCGGTCAGGGCCCGGGCGAGAGTGCCTCCGTCGACGTATTCGAGGGGGCTTCCCATGGGGAGGCCGAGGGCAAGGCGGGAGACGGGGATAGACGATTTGCCCAGATGCTCTTTGAGGTAGAGAGAGGTAGCATCTCCTTCGAGGGTGGAGTCGAGGGCGACGATCACTTCCCGGACTTGGAGGGTAGAAATTCTTTGGAGGAGGTGGGGGAGGCCGAGTCGTTCGACGGTTCGGCCGTCGAGGGGCGAGAGAAGGCCTCCGAGGACATGATAAAGTCCTTTATAGAGATGGGTCTCTTCGATGGCGTAGGCGTCTTTGGGAGAGGAGATGATACAGAGGAGGGAGGTGTCTCTTTTTGCGCTGTCACAGAATCCGCACAATTCTTTTTCCATCAGGCAATTGCAGGTTGGACAGGGATGAATTTTTGTTTTGAGGCTGGCGATGAGAGTGGCAAAATGTTCTAACGGTTCGTCTTGCCATGTGAGAAGTTGAAAAGCGAACCGTTCTGCTGTTTTAGATCCGACGCCAGGGAGCATTTTGAGAGAAGCGATCAGCTGCTGAAGGGCAAGAGGATATTTGGACATCCTTAAGAGATATCGTATCAAAGGTTGGATTTCAAGTTGAAAATTAAGTGGATTTGGAAAAAGATGGATCAAAGAGGTCGGCATGAAAGGGTTGGAGACGGGGAAAGACAAGGTAAAGAAAATCTGCGATGTTTTGAAACGAGAGACGTTGGATCCGGCCAAACAAGAGGCGGAAGAGATTATCGCATCAGCTCGTCGGAAGGCGGAGGAAATCTTAGCCGATGCCCATCTTGAAGCCAAGAAAATGGTCGATGATGCGACTCTCGAGATCGAAAAACAGAAGGGAATCTTCCAGGCGTCATTGGCGCAGGCTTGCCGTCAAACCCTCGAAGCGTTGAAAGAAAAAATCGAACATAAGCTGTTTAATCCGGAACTCTCCAAGCTGGTCGCAAAGCCGATGCAAGATCCTAAACTCATGGCCGAGCTCATCAATGCGGTCATCCACGCTTTAGATAAAGAAGGGACAAAATCGGACTTAAGCGTGGTTATTTCTTCTGCGATCTCAGCCAAAGTCGTCAATGAACTCCTGGCGTCGGAAGTTGTCCAGCGATTGAAAGAGAAAGGCGTTTTAGTCAGTTCCATGGGCGGCGGCATTGAAGTGAAGATTTTAAATAACAATATCACGATCGACCTCTCAGACGAAACGATCAAAGAAATGATCGCAGCCTACATTCGAAAAGACTTTAGAGAATACTTGTTTAGGAAGTAAGCGTGGGAAACTACTATTTTTTAGCCGCTTCTTTTCCCCCGCTTATCCTCGGAGAAAAACCCGATATTACCTTTGATGAGCTGACCGCTCGTTTAGAGATCAATCTCTCCAAGCAAGATTTTGAACAAACGGTTGTTTTGAGGCGTTTTCTTGATTTAAGCAATATCCGCGCTCTTTTTTTAGAAGATGCGATCGATCCGCGTGGGAATTTGAGTGAGAAGGAGCTTGATCAAGCGCTGCTATTAAAAGACGGCCTTCCTGAATATGCCTTTGATTTTTTAGACCGTTTTGAGACGGCAGCCGAAAAGCTGAGATTTTTTTCAGGGCTTATCTCGACGTATTTCAATGAAGAGATTCAGCGGCAGGGGGGATTTTTAAAAGAGTATCTTATGTTTGAGCGGTCGTGGAGG
>DASUCX010000098.1:0-4288 GCA_036275855.1 Rhabdochlamydiaceae bacterium | reverse complement strand
CCGTCGATTTTGTCGATTTTGAGGGTTAAGCCTTGTTGCGAAGCGATCTCTTCCAGGACCGTGCCGATTTTATCTTTAGCCCACCGGCTTTGGACAAAAAGAATTAACCCTAGGCCTAGGAGTAAGAGACTAATTGCAGTGATGAAAATCGATTTAAACCATTTCATTAGAACGTTTGACCTATGCTGAATAAGATTCTATAAAACGGATCGATGTGCTTGCGTCGATCAAGCGGAAACGCGATGTCAAGCCTGAGCGGTCCCAAAAAAGTAAAATAACGGAGTCCTAGTCCGACTGATTTATACCATTTTTCATCGAATTTCGGAAACGGTGTCAAATAGACGCTGCCCAAATCGAAAAAAGGGACCACGCCGATCGTACTGCTGACTCTAAAGCGGGTCTCAAAGGTATACAAGATTCCCGATCTTCCTCCGATCGGTTTTTTTTTGTGATGGAGCGGGCTGACGGAATGGTATTTGTAGCCTCTTAAGTCTTGATCGGATCCACCGAGCACCCGTTTAGGGATAGGGACGGCGTCTAAATTCGTGCTGACGATTGAATCGAACGTGACTTGCTGGGCAAGGACTAAGAGTTCTTTGCCGGGCTTTCTTCCAACGAGGGGAAAATAACACATGTAAGTGACGTTGTTAACAAGATAAAAGGGGTTGCCATGCGAAACGTTGAATGTCGGGATGGTCTTAAAGACGAGTGTTGCCCCGCGGGTCGGATTCAAGAGATGATTCGCTGAGCTCCATCGGAAGTAGAGCGGCACCTCTAACAGCGTAAACGTTCGGTTATGCACGGATTTGGTAACGAATAACCGCTCACCTTTGAAACCGATCGAGACGCGGTAGGCAACTCCGATCTTCCGTTCGATTCGGTTGGTGATACTGTAGGATTGCTGGCGATAGGCCAGGATCTTTTCTTGTGCCGATTGCGCCTCTGCCACATAGTCTTGGTCAGCTCGGAGCCAATCAGGCATAAAAAACGTGCCGGTCCCCGTATGCGTGCGCGAGGTGACGTCGCCTTGCAGCGTCAGTTTTCTGCCAAGACCGGAGATGTTTCGGTTTTCCCATCCGAAGGTCAAACCGGGACCGAAGAAGGTCTCATAGCTGGCACCGACATTGATGCTGTGATGTTTGGTTTCCGTCGCCTCGATTTTCATCCCGAGCTCATGCTCAGCGTTGGGCTCTAGATCGTGCGAGACAATAATGGAGTTAAACAGCCCCGTATCGAGGAGTTTCTGCTGGGTCTTATCGATCAGCCGCGTGTCGTAGGTCTCTCCGGTTTTCCAGGCGATTTTGTTTTCAAAAAGCTTCCGCTTGACATGCTCGGATCCCGTGATGGCCGTCGGTCCGAATTTTAATGGAGGACCAGCTTCAATTTTAATTTGAGCCGCAAACGTCTTTGTTTTATAGTCGGCCTCCATCGCTTGGCTTTCGATTGTTGCAAGCGGATGGCCGCATTCACCTAAAAGCTCTAGCGCTTTTTCTTCGGCTGCTAAAATCTGGATCGTGACGGCAGGCCTGCCGAGTTCGATCCCTAGATTGGCCGGTTCCAGATCGGGGCAATCGAACGGCTTTCCTCCCGAAAACGCTTCGACTTTAAATTCGGTGAGCGCGTAAGCAGGCCCCGGCAAGATCATGACAAAGATCTGGACTTCATCCTCTTCTTCTTGGATGCGGATCTGCACGGTCGCTTCGTAGTAGCCATGCGCCTGAAGCGCCTGGATCATCGCAGGAATATCCGATTCCGCTCTAAACCGGAGGGCATTGAGAGACGTCGGCTCTTTATTCTTCAATGTTGTGAGAAAGGAGGCGGCTTTTACTGTTTTGAGCGCCTCTGGATCATTAAGACCAATGAAATGGACAGCATACTCCAGGCAGCTGGCCATCAACGTCGGTAAAACAAAGAGTATGATCCGCTTGAACATGGCAATATTCTGTCATATTGAGAGACAGATTGCAAAGTTTGACAATTTTTTTTACACTGATTTGTCATGCCAAATCGATATAAGTCAAAAGAGATTTTCAAAGAGTCATGTGCTGTGATCCCCGGAGGAGTAAATTCTCCGACGCGCGCTTTTCCCGGCCTTGATATGACACCGCTCATTGCCGCTCGCGGAGAAGGAGCCGTCGTTTGGGATGCCGATGGACATCCGTATATCGATTATTGCTGTAGCTGGGGAGCGCTCATTTTAGGCCACTGCCATCCTGCGGTGGTTGAGGCCGCGACCGATCAAATGGAGCGAGGGGCGGGGTTTGGCATGGCGACTCCTATAGAACTGCTGATTGCCCAAAAAATCCGTCGCCACTTGCCCTCTCTTGAAAAAATCCGTTTTGTTTCGTCCGGGACGGAAGCGACCATGAGCGCGATTCGCGTTGCTCGAGGCTACACCGGCAAAGATAAGATCATCAAATTTGAAGGCCACTACCACGGCCACAGCGATGGCTTGCTCATTAAAGCAGGTTCAGCCGCCTTTCAAATCAATCCTGAAGCTTCTTCGAAAGGCGTTCCTGCCGATTTTGTTCGCCATACTGTTTGTCTTCCCTTTAACGACCTCAAAACCGTTCGAAATTATATTCAAACACACGATGATATCGCGGGTGTGATCATTGAACCGGTTGCGGGCAATATGGGCCTTGTTCCTTCTGATCCCGATTTTCTTCAGATGGTGCGTGAAGAGACGGAAAAAAAGGGGATTGTCTTGATTTTTGATGAAGTGATCAGCGGTTTTCGGGTCGGGCTGCAAGGAGCGCAGGGCCTCTACCGGATCACCCCCGATTTGACATGCCTTGGTAAGATCATCGGCGCCGGTTTTCCTGCAGCGGCTTTTGGTGGTAAAGCCGCCATCATGAACCACCTTGCGCCGCTGGGCGAAGTGTATCAAGCAGGGACGCTTTCAGGCCATCCCGTTGTCATGCGTGCCGGTCTTGCCGGCCTCGAGCAGCTCGAACAGCCCGGTTTCTATGAAAAACTCGAGAAAAAAACGGCACTTCTTGCCGAGTCGATCCGTCAACGTATGCATGACAAAAAGATCGCCGGTTGCGTCAACCAGCTCGGATCGATGTTTACGCCGTTTTTCGGAGCGACAGAGGTCCGTCATAAAATGAGACTCGATCAGCAGCTCTATTGCAAGTTTTTCAAATTCCTTTTCCAGCAGGGGATCTACCTTGCTCCTTCGCCCTATGAGGCCAACTTCGTCTCGAGTGCCCATACAGATGAGCAGATTGAGAGGACGTGTCAGGCTTTCGGCCAAGCTTTCCTTGCGTTTTAGGACTTTCTTGATTATACTTTCGCCTTTTCGGAGGCATTATGGAAGCGATTTTGCGTTTTATTTTCTCACTCTCTCTTTCGATCCCTGTTTTTGTTTCTGCGTTGACAGTCGGCGTTGGGAAAACAGAGATCACACCTCCTCTTGGAACGCCCTCTGCCGGATATCAGGAGCGGAAAGGGGCAGGGATGGAAGGTTTTCATGATCCTCTGCTCGCAACGGCTTTGTTTATCGATAATGGGGAGCAGAAAATCGTTTTTTGCAATGTCGATCATTTGGGATTTATGACCGACATGTTTGAGAAAGTCAAACAGCACATTCAGCAAGAACCGGGTCTTGAAAACTGTCAACTCTTTCTCGGGTCGTCCCATACCCATTCCGGCGGCGGCGCTTTCATCAATGTTCCGATCATCGGACCTGCTTTGGCCGGTCGTTATGATGCCGCTATCACAGCCTTTTACGTGGAGAGGACCGCTCAAGCGATTCTCCAAGCGACTCGAAATACGATTGAAGGAAAAATCGGCATTGGATATGGGCATGCTGAAAATTTAAGCCGATTTCGCAGCACCTGGCCAGAAAATATCTCACCGCTCTCCGACGTTGCCGTCATCAAGGTTACGCGTCAAGATGGAACTCCGTTTGCTGTTCTATTGAATTACGCCATGCATCCCACCGTGATGAGAAGCGCTAATCGTCTTTTTTCTGCCGACTTCGTCGGGCCGGCAAGAGACCACCTTCAGTTGCTTTTGGGAAAAGATGTTCAGCCGATTTATTTCAACGGCGCTCAGGGTGATATTGATCCTCAGCAGAGCGATAACAATTTTGACACATGCAATGCGATCGGGCGCTCTTTAGCCAAAACAGTCCAAGCCATTTGGGATAAAACAGAGGTAAGTGATTCTCTTGAAATTGCTTTAAAGAAAATAGCCTATGAGTTTCAGCCCCAGCCGACTCCTGTAGGGTTAAAGCTTCCTGTTGAGAGTTACCGGTCTGAGATCAATTCGATCGTTTTTA
>DASUCX010000097.1:0-16197 GCA_036275855.1 Rhabdochlamydiaceae bacterium | reverse complement strand
TCAGTGCCGCACTACCTCCGATCTTGTAGTCACCAAGTTCGAGATTTTTCATCCAGTCTAATTGGCGATAGATTTCTATCGGAAAAAGATCATTGACTCTCTGTGTTTCACATTCTTCATAGGCAGGTGCAGGAAAGTACGAAGGGTAACTTCTAGATAAAGCTAACGGTTTAGCAGCATTGCTCATAATAACCTCCTTTTTTAAATTAACTGACGAATTTAGGCTTATTGGAAGAGATTTTGAGTTATGAGAACAATAAAATCAAGAAAAAATACAAGAAGCGGTGATCCTATTTCCATAGCCCTAACAACTGCTTTTTGCGCCCTTTTTGTCAAACTCTGGAGTTGCTTCCTGACCTACTTTCTGAAGTATGCCCTCCGAAGCAATCTCAAAATCTGACAAAAAAAGGCATCAAAACCAATCGTCAGGATTGTCAAAAGGTGAGTTCAATTTTCTTTTCTTATTGCAGTTGTTTTCGAGTTGTTCGACCGTCTCTTTTTCCGTTGAAACTGAATTGGCCACTTGTACCCTCTTATCGCGTATGACTATAATGCGAGGTAACTCACAGTTGTAAAACTCGAAACCGCGCTTCATATATTTCTGAATACGTGCTTCGCTTTGCATACAATGTAAGTTTCTAGGAATTCGTTTTTGCAAAATACTTGTCCACATTTTGACAGGTAAGAAGAAATCATATGTCTTGCTACCGTTTTCAGTAAAATTGACTTCATATAGAACGTGGGCTGGATAATCTAAGACGAGATCTAGAAAATTTATAAAGGAATAATCGTCATTATGCTTAAAAAAAACCAACTGTATTTTTTTATCAAACTCACCATGTTGAAAAGTTAAAACTTGATAAATAGCCTCGTGAAATCTTTCTTCCCTGTCCGGGTCCTTGCCATCTATACCACTGGTCCAACTTTTGACAAGATTAGTTAGTCCAAGCGCTGCCGCATATTCACGCGTGTCCATTGCCGTCTGGACCATGATATCAACATCATCATTTTCCCACGTTGGATCACAAGTGGCAAGTTTCAGCGCCGCACTACCACCGACTTTGTAGTCACCAACCCCTTGATTTTTCGTCAATTGTAATTGGCGATAGACTTCTGTCGGAAAAGGATCGTTGGTTATCTCGACTGTAGATGTTCCATATTCAGAAAAGGGTAATGGCTTAATAGTACTCATAATAACATCATTTTTTAAATTTAACTCACGAATTTGGTGTCACCTGGGGATGATTATGAGCTATGAGAGCAATAAAATCAAGAATCTACTTCTTTTTCTTACTGAGATCTCTTTCGAGTTGTTTGACCATCTCTCTTTCCGTTGAAATCGAATAGACCGCTACGATCCTGGCGACTAAGATGGCGATATAGAATTGTCCAACAATTCCTTCTAAAACAACAGCCGTTTGGCCGAGCTCAAGATTGGGTGTGATATCTCCATATCCAATGGTCAGCAGTGTCACAAAACTAAAATACATGAATTGAGAGAGATTGCGGCTGAACGTGACAAAGGTCTCATCTTTGACGAGTAAATGGAAAGAGCCTGGGACTAGATATTCAATGAGGTAGTAGATATACGCAAAGACAAAGGCGATCATAAAATAAGCGCAGACAATGCCTCGGAGAGTTTCTAACGTCACTCTAGCGCGTTTGATTACATCATAAAGAGTCGATGCTGTACAAAGCGCCATGAAAACAATGGCGAAACAAATCGTTATCACAAAGAGCTTATTCGAAGGGAAAAAGAGCTCATACCAGCTGAAAAACAAAGTTGGAAAAGCTAAAATGAAGGCGGAGATTCTCACTTTTCGATGATGGTTGCAGTTGAAAATCGCTGACAGAAAAGTGAAAGTGAAAAAAAATTTCCAGAAGATGAGATAAGAACGGCCTTGGTCATAAGGCCGTATCGTAAACAAAACCCAGAGAAATAAGAGTAGATAAGTGTAGTAGCCTTTGAGAATTCGACGAAAAAACAATTTCATTGCTTCTCGTTAACAAACCACCGATTTCTCAGCAATGGCTTTCTTGAATTTTCTTCCTAAGTAGATCGCGACGATAAACCAGAGGGCAAGTAGAGGGAAACAAATCACTCCGCTGAGCATCATATAGTGGCCTTTGCCAACGATCTCGCCAAATCCTTTTTGCAATGGAGCCAGCGACATATTGAAAACGGAGCCTGCTTGTTTTGAAGAACGGGACCCAAAGGTTTCGATCCACGCTTGGGCTTTAAACTTCACATCGGGTGTCGTTGGGATATAGAGCTGTTTCAAAGCAGGGCCATTCAAGGCGTAGTTGATGGCTTTAGATCCGACCATGAGAGTGAATAGGAACGTCAGAGAATCTAAACTTAAAAACCCGGCAAGCGCAGCGCCGACAATGACCGGCATCGCGGCTAAAGCTACGCCGACTCCTAAAAAGCGGGTGACATTGCTGATCCCAAGCAAGAGGCAGCCTAAAGAGACGACGTTCACGCTTGATCCGTAAAGGCTTAAATAATGGCTCAAAGCGACTCCCGTGTAATGGGAGCTAGCGGCGACCTTAAAGTTGAAGTCGAAGATCGTCACGACGACTTCGTAGATGAAGTTGGCGGCAAAAATTCCCAAGAGGTACTTGTGTTTTAACAACAATTTAAGGCCCTCTAAAAAGCCGGGTTCTTGTTTGCTTTCAACGACCTTTTCATTCTTTCCCTCAAAGGAAGCCATTAAACGGGAAGGCGTTGCTTTGAGGAAGTAGTTGAGTAGGGGAAGGATAACCAAAATGAGTGCGCCCAAGATGAACATGGAGAGAGAATCTGTCGAAAGCCCTATCCGGTGGGGAAGCCCTCCGATCCCGTAGGGGAATAAAATCCCGCCGATTTGCCCAATGGCAACGACGAGAGGAAATCCCCGTTTCGCAGAGGTCGGCTCGGTCGTGTCGGCAGCAAATGCCCAAAAGAGGGCGACAACGAGCGACCCAAAGCTCTCGACAAACACATACCAGACATACCCCAGTGCTTTTGTCGCGAGTGAATAGTGGAAAGGAAGAAGATGAAATTCCTCTGATGGGCGTTGGACAAAAAACATGCACACCGCAAAGAACAAGACGGCAATACCGTAAAATGTGGGAAGAATTCTTAACATTCGTTCCCGGGAGGTTTTTTCTAAGAGTTTAGTGTAGAACATGACGAGCGGGAGCAACGCAATCACCGAGACGGTCTTGGCATAGGGGAGCTGGAGTTTTCCTGCGAGCTGAATGAAAATAGCGTCTTTTAAAGGTCTTAGCGTCCAATAAACTCCAATGATCAGGGCAAAGATCAGCCCCATTCTCAGGAATTTCTTAAACTCCTCTCTTTCGAAATTGCCGAAATTAAACCGGCAAATCCATTGGAAAAAACTCAAAACCCCGCGTTGCTTCTCCATGTAACATCCTCTTAAAAACCTGACTATAACAATTTGCTATTTATTTGTATTTTCGATATATTCGATGATGTTAATCGATAAAAATGATATGAAAACCATTGAAAGTACATTAAAAAGTCTTAGAATTGCCGATGTTGAACTTTTCATTAAAGCGGCCTTAATGAAAAATCTCGGTAAATCGGCTGACTATCATCACCTTAGCCAGAGCGCAGCGAGCGCAGCCATCCGCCGCGTCGAAACGGCTTTCGGGCTTCCGCTTTGCACGCATGAAAAAAGGCAGTTTAGCTTGACCCCTGAAGGGAAGCTTTTGCTTCCCCGCATTGAGAGCTGGATCAAGCAACTCAAAAGCTTAGTTCTTTCGCAAGAACTCGTCCCGCTTCGCTTGGTGACGACTCATGCATTAGCCCAAATTGCTGTTCCTGCACTCCTTTCGATCGAAAAGATCGACTTTCGTCATCTCAGGCCTGATCGTGCCTATGCTGCTATTTTGCGCAATGAGGCCGACTTGGCGTTAGTTTTGGACAACGCCCCCTGGAAAGGAGTGGTTGCAACAGAAATTGGAAAAGGGTTTTTCCAACTCTACTCCAAAAGGAAAAAAGCTGCTCTCCAGCCCGTGCTTCTCCCCGAAGATCAAATGGAGGTTTTGTCGCTCCAGCAAGCCTGGGTGCAAAAATATGGGAGTGATATCCCTGTCAAGTCGCGGATCCCCAGCTGGTCGCTCATCGCCAATATCTGCGCAAGTTCTTCCGAAGTCGGATTTTTGCCCGATTTTCTCGCTGCAAAGTTCCATCTCTGCCCAGTGGAGTGGCAGCCGAAAGTTTCTCCCTACAGAGTACTGGCCATTTACAAAAGCGTTGGGACTAACCAGGAAAGGCTGCAAAAGCTCCTCGAGCAGCTTAGAGCTGTCTTTTCCTAAGGAAAGTCTATTCCACCGGGATGCCAGGGATGGCAGCGGCAGAGACGGCGGACAGTGCGCCAGAGCCCTTTCATGACACCATGCTTTTGCAGGGCTTCTTTGGAATAGTTAGAGCAGCTGGGATAAAAACGGCATCGATTGCCAATCAAAGGACCAAGGGTCCATTGATAGAGCCAAATCAGTCCGAGAAAGAGATGTTTCATATGAGATGAAAGAGGTCTCGCATGACCACGATCATGATCTCAATGAAGATCAAAATGATGATTGTCCACTCGAGGCGGGACGAATGTTGATGATTCAGCTCGTTGCTTAAGATCTCAAAGAGCTCATGCACGACTCCTAGCCGTTTATTAAGGACTTCGACCCTTTTTGTGACATCCAAATAATGGGAAGTCCGACGGTAAAAAGGCTCCAGTTCAGGGTAGTTCCAGAAAAATTCAGGTGTATCCAAGATTTCAGAATGGAGGCTGATGAAATTCCGTTCGATGAACAGCTCACCCATTTTTCGAGAAATCTCTTTTCTCGACAGGACGATTTTTCCTTTGGTTGCTAGGTCTTCAGGGAGGTATTTTGTATTATCAATGGTTTTTTGAATGGTCTCTTCAAACGTCGTCAACTTTACCGATTGGGCAAGGCCATACGAAACGGCGAGTTTGGTCAGCGTGTTTTTGGTTTGAAGTGTGATCTCATCTTCTTCAATCCGCATGGTGTCACCATAGCCAAAGGTAAACTCGTCCATTTCCGCTTTGGGAATCGAATTCTTTTCGAATTCTTTAAGGGATCCTAAAATGGCCTGCTCTTCTTCATCGGTAAATCCCCATAGTACGACGCAGCCATACGAGAAATAGAAGATATCTCCTTTGGGTTTTCTGTCTTCTTTGATCAAAATATGGGCGCAATCGCGGAACATCTGAGCCGAGCCGAATTTCTGTAACGACTGGAAAAGCCGGGGGATATCGTAGGCCGCGGCCGTGCAATAAGTGGTGCATCGCATAATTAACGCCACTATAGCCGAGCATCCGTTTAAAGGGAAGGATAGGGGGATAAGAGGTTTATTTTTCAATATTGAAAATTAATTGCTGAAAACTACATAATGCATGCATTTTTCAAATTATTATTGAGGTTAATATGATAAATGTGAGTGCAAGCAAATTATCGAACCCACCTTCTACAGGTTGGCCAAAAGAGCAAGTCACAGAAGAATCTGTGAATCGGTTGTTCGTGGAAAAATTCAAAAATATTGTTGCATCTTACGAGCAACGTAAAAACAATCCTACAAACGTAGTTCTCCAGACTGGGCCATGGATGGCCAATGATTATGCAAGCGCGCTGAGCGATCGTAAACAGCAAGAATGGCTCAAGTGGCTCATCGACAAAAATGCAATTTATTGGGGATTCCCTCCCAAAGGATTTACTCAGAAGCCTTATCCTGGAACTCCGACCAGTGGTCCTGAAAGTGGGATGTTCCAATATCAAATCGCAGATGGGGTTCTTCCTACTCAGGCTTTAGAAAATGTAAAAAGTGGGCAATATTCATTTATTGATTGCGGAATGGCAGTTCAACTAGCGCGGTTAGAGACATTAAGAGATGTTTTTGGAGACAACCGTTTCAATGCACGTTTTGCAAGCAATGGCAGCTTTCCATTAAGAATGAACCCACAAAATTCACTATTGGAGAGTTTTGGATTGATTAAAGAGATACAATACAGTTTCAATACGATCTCTCCCCAATTTGGGGAACAGATGGCTTGTTTCAACATTCCTCTTTATCGTATGAAGCATCACAATGGAGAAGCGGTTGCGTTCAATGTCGTTTGTATCAGCCCATCTTCAGCAGAGGAAAAAGAGTTCATTGGGTTCGGCCTTTCATCCGTTGGGATAAAAGTAAAAAAGATCTATGGAAAGCTGGTCGAAGAATTCAATCAAAATCCAATCGATCCAAATTTGATTTGCTCAGCCAAGATACAGGAGTATCTAGTGAACGAAAACAAGGATTTCGTAAGCAAAATTGAATCGCAGATAAACTGTAAGTTATCCGACTTCAAGATCAGTCTTGATGTTTTTGAGTCAGCTGTAACTAAGTACAGACCGGGAGAACAGGGATTTGATGGCCCGATTGGATTGTATAACAGCGGTAAACGATTTGATATCGAAGCTATCCAAAAACATATGTAAAAACGCGAGCTCGGTTTTATGCCAAATTCTGAGGCAGTTTTGGTATAAATCTACCTTGCTTTCTTTTTTCCCACACATTAAGATGATCTACTCATTTTGCGGGAGTGGTGGAATTGGCAGACACGCTACCTTGAGGTGGTAGTGAGGAAACTCATTGTGGGTTCGAGTCCCACCTTTCGCAAGTCTATACTAGATCTTTTAACTGTTTTTCGAGTGCGTGCAAGAGAGAGGCTAATCCCTTTCTCTTGTGCAGCCCTTTAAACGATTGACTTTGGGCGAGTTCCCTCACCGTTTCCCACTGATCTGCAGATAAAGCAATCGGAAAGAGAGTCCGATTATCCAGGGACAAGAGTCCCTCATGGGTGAGTAGTTTCAAATAAAAGAGGAGTAATAACGGTGCTGGTTCTTCGAAATGCGGCAGCTGTTTCAGGCAGGCCAAGAAAAGGGCATAGAGCAAAGGCGCTGGCTTGCCGGGCATCTGAGAATGGAGGATGAGCTGGGCCATTTTTCCGGCGGTTTCTAAATAGTCCCATTTTTCTCTCAAAAATAAATTGTTAGCGATGAGCGATCCATCCTTAAGCGAATAGAGATCGGAGAGTTTTTTTCGAAAAAAGACTTCGATTTGGGAAAATGGAGTGAGCAGGGCCATTCTTTCGGGGGTCTTCACTCCCTTGACCATCACGCTGATGAGCCCGGCTTCTGAGGTAAAGAGCGAGATAATCCGATGGGATTCTTTATAGAGCGTGCTTCTGAGGACGATACCTTCGGCTCTTTCGATTGCCATAACGCCAGAATAATGCTCTGCTTCCTTTTAAGCATCAGTTTTGCTACTATGCTACATCCTTGCACCGATAGCTCAATCGGATAGAGTACCCGGCTTCGAACCGGGCGGTTACAGGTTCAAGTCCTGTTCGGTGCGATGTTATTTCAAACTCAATCTGAGAAGTTCAACCAGTTCATTTTTGACAGCTTCTAAGATCAGGAATGACTCCTAAATCAGCAATGGCATATAATGGCGGACATAGTAAAAATTCTATTTTCACAAGGAAAGCCATTATGGTTGACAAAGCAAAATTTGCTGCACAAGAACAAGCTTTAGGAAATCGTATCACGATCAATGGGCGGGGTGTCTATGTCACCGAGGCCATGAAGACCCATGCGATCGACAAACTCTCCAAGCTCGATCATTTTCGAACCCATGTGACGGAACTTCATGTGACTCTCGATATCCAAAAAGTTGAGCATACCTGCATCATTGTCATGAAGTTCGATCACTTTAAAGTTAAAGTCGCCTGCAGCACTAGCGACATGTATGCCTCGATCGATAAAGCGGTCGATAAACTCAAATCCAAAATCGCTCGTTGGAAAAGTCGCATCCAAGATCATCATAAAAAAGGGTTAAAAGTCGTTGATATGGAAGTCAACGTCATCAGAAGGCCTTATGATAGCGTTGAAGAGTACAATGAAGAAATCGAAAACGAAAATAAAAAAGAGATAATAGACGAGTACCGTCCTCCTAAAATCATCGGCAACGCTAAGCGTCCTCTCAAATCTCTTACAGCGGAAGAAGCGGTCATGAAGATGGAACTCTCCGACGATCCTTTCATGATTTTCCGAGGAGAAGAAGATCGCAAACTCAAAGTGATTTACCGCCGCAGCGATGGTAATTATGGACTTATCCTACCCGAATGAAGCAAGTTTTTGACAATATCCGGCAGCAATGGGTCGCTGCGACACCCGAAGAGATCGTGCGGCAGCGGTGGATCCATCGGATGGTGCATGAGCTGGGGTATCCCAAGGAACTTCTCGTGATTGAAAGAGAACTCAAAATGCTACCACATCTTCAAACCCATCCCGATCCGCTCCCGACGCGGCGTATCGATCTTTTGAGCTTTGGAAAGCGGAATTCAAACATCTTTCCTTTACTTTTAATCGAATGCAAAGACCAGTCGCTGTCTCAGCCGGCGCTCGATCAAGCACTGGCCTATAATACCTTTGTGCAAGCGTCTTACGTTGCTGTTGTCAATCACGATCAGATTCGTTTCAAATATAATTTGGCGTGTTCGAGATGCGAGATTAGCCATCTTCCGCACTTTAAAGAATTAATGGAGGCAATACATGAGTGAAGTCCATTGCCTTTACAAATGGGATGAGAAAAAAGCGAAACAGTATGAGTCTTGGGTCAAATCGAACGACCAGAGGTTTGTGCTTTTTTTAGAGGACAATCCAGAAGCGGTGATTTTACAAACTCCTCATCCAAGAATCCGGTGTATTTCCTTGCCGGAGAGAGAGCCGAGAGAAATGATGGAGAAAATAGTTTGGGAGTATCTCTATCTGCCGTTTTCTTTTGAGAATTCAAATGAGTCTGTGCTGCAGCAAATGGCGAGTGTCCACTCCGAAATTAATTTTAGAGCTTTTGATTTTGCCGATCAGGGTCTGCAGCTTTTAGAAAATTTTAAAACGCATCTCTCGCTCTCGACAAGCCTAGCGAAAGATCTATATGGAAAATTCCAAAATAGTCCTGCCATTGTCTGTGGAGGGGGGCCATCTCTGGCTTCATGCCAATCGGAGTTAAAACGTCTGCAAGATTCTGCTCTAATCATTGGTTGCGGAGCCGGCGTTGAAGCGCTCCTTAAAATGGGCATTAAGCCCCATTTTGTAGCCCATGTCGATCCTGCGCCGCTGCATAAATTTACCTCAACAGACATTCCTGTTTTTTATCAGCTCCGGACAGCTGCTGATGTCGTCAAAAAATATAAAGGCCGCCGCCTGCTTGTCTCAGGAACAGGCAACTTTCCTCTGGAGACCTGGGTGCAGAAAAAATGGGGTTTAGAGGAGGTATTCGATGGAGGCTGGACGGTCGGGACGTTCGGCGCAGCTTTAGCGCTCCATTTGGGATGCTCTTCCATTACACTCGCTGGAATCGACCTTGCAACATCTAAAGGCCAGCTTTATGCTCCAGGCGTCAAAACGACGTCGACGGCTGATCAATTCCTTCCGATGAAAAACCGGGAAGGCGAGTCGGTTTTAAGCCGTGCCGACTGGGTCTTAGCTGCGGAGTGGCTGGGTAGCTATGCGAAAGCCCATCCGCGCCACAAGTGGGGAACACTCTCCCGCAGGGGCTTAGAAATCCGTTCCATTCCTCTGACAACCTTAGAGGAAATTTCAACGGCGCCGGGAATTTCTGAGCTTCTTCGGCAAGCATTAGAAATTCCTTTGCTCAGTGGCCAAGAAATCTGGAAAGAGATTGATTCAAGTTTTCTTCGTTGCTGGGATCTTTGCAATAAAATCCTTCAAGGCATGGAAAAGATTTTCCCTCAAAATCCTTTAGAAAATGGCCAGTGCACGCTTTTAGAGCATGATCTGACCCAAGAACTTGCCTATCAGCAGGTGTTAGAGCGGCTTTGGACGTACTGGCAGCATGTGATCAGTCGCCATAACATGGCCGGCGAATGGGGGCTCTATTTAAACCGTATCTTGTTCTTTCAAGCGCTCTGCGAGAAAATCGATGCCATTTAACCTCAGTTTTGGGTTCGTTTTCCTCGTTGTCATAGGAGATTTTGAACGAAGTTCTTTCTTTTTTGCCGAAATGCATAGCCGAAGGTTCTATTCATGAGGCAAAAAAGAGGGAAATTCGCCAAAACTCTCCATGGCAGCGAGCGAATCGAACCCAAAATTGAGGTTTTTAGTACACGGTACCCCGATCTCTTATTACATCTACAATTGACCCCGTTTGAGAAAAAAAATGGCACCGGTAGTTTACAAGAGGCTCTGGATTGGAAAAAAACTCTGCTCCTGGACAAAATTCAAATCCTCTACGTCTATGGTCTCTGTGGATATTATGCGACAGTTTTAATGGACTGGCTTAAACAAGATGCTGGACGGCATCTGATCTTCTTAGAAGATGATCTGGGAGCGCTCGACGCCTTTTCACTCATGCCAGCGGCAAAAGCCATTCTTGACCATCCTCAAATTCATCTTCGGTGGGCCGCTTCTCCCCAAGAATGGGATATTCTGTTGGAAAATTGCGCTTCGGAGTTTTCTTTTGATAAGATCGAAGTCTCTGCTTCAAAAGCATACAAAAAGCTTCCCCGCTTTCGAAAAATCAAATTAAGCCTGCTCAGAAAAACCGTTCTCTGGAGCGCTCTTACCAACGAGACAATCTTGGGCCATCTTCTCCATGATAACATCATCCCAAATCTGCGCCGGATCCCTCGGTGCTCCTATGTCAATCACTGGAAAGATGCCCTCAAAAATGTTCCCATCATCATCTGCGGCGCAGGTCCCTCGCTAAAAACCGTTGCAGACGAGTTACGAAAAATGAGAGACCGTGCACTTATCATTGCCTGCGGCTCTGCGCTCTCCGCACTTTCTCATTTAAAGATTCGGCCCCATTTAGGGATTGCCATTGATCCTAACGAGCGGGAGCTCCATTGCCTGAGCGGCTGCAGCTACCGCGATCTGCCGCTACTCTTTGGAAGCCGCCTTTATCCCAAGGTCTTTGAGCTCTTCGACGGTCCTTACGGCTATATTCGCTCCGGAACCGGCGGTCCTTTAGAGTCGTATGTCGAAAATGCACTGGGCCTTGATGATCCTTTCGTCGGCTATGATTTGGGGAGGGAGGCGCTTTCTGTGACGACACTCGCAGTTTCGCTTGCTAACGCGTGGGGCTGCAACCCGATTATTTTCGCAGGCGTTGATATGGCCTATGCCCGAGAAAAACATTATGCCGAAGGGGTTCCGGTCAAAGCTCAGCTCAATCTTCAAGACAAGCGGAGCGGAGAGCAGATGGTCCGCCGCAAAGGAGCAGAGGGTCATTTAGTCACGACCTTGATCAAATGGATCATGGAACAAGGCACCATCGACCGGTTTGCTAAAAACCATTCTCAAACCACGTTTCTCAATGCCAACCCCGGCGGTCTCGGATTTAAACATATTCCATACAAGCCTTTCCAAGAAATAATCACGTGCGCTCCATGCGATTACGATAAAAAAATTGCGCAGCTGCTGCAGCAAACTAAAATGAAAAAAACGTCTGCAGAAGTGGAGAAAACGCTGGCAACGTTGTCGAGTAGTCTAGGGCGGTGTTTAAAGTTATTTCAGCTCTTGCAGCAAGAAGAGCCCGGCAGTGGGAAATCGGTTCTTTATCAAACCGATCTCGACCTAGAGGTGGCTTACCAACTGGTGTTAGGGTCATCTAAAATCGCTCTAGACCGGATGGGGCTGAAAAGAGATGCGCACGTTGTGCCAGATTTGATGGAAGCACAGAAATGGAAATTTCTTGAAGAGGCGGCTCAATCTTATTTAAAAGCACTGAAGTAAGGGCAAAGGGAGTCCCTTTGCCCTTAGATGGAATTAAACAGAAACTTCTGCTGAGGGTGCAGGCTTCTCTTGGACAGTTTCTGCAGCAACAGATTCAGTGACAACCGCGTTGCTGGTTTTTTCAGCATCAGGCTGGGTTGAGACAACTGTTTCGGCACCTTTTTCAGCAACAGGTTCTTTGTCTCCAGTTGCTGGGGCTTTTTGCTTCACGATAATGGCTTCTACGAAACGGTGCACGTCTCTGAATTGGGTTTCTTCTTCGCTTCCCCAAATCACAATGACAACCTCAAAATCACCAGGGGTAAGAATTGCGGTAGTGCCGGTAATGGGCATCGATCCTTTTCCAAGGAACGTGCCTGAGCCTATGGCAAAGTTGTCTTTTGTAAAATCGGTCATAAGTGCTCCGGAAATCGTTACTGAAGTCTTATCTCCTTGTTCATTGGAAACATCGGCTTCAATTATTCCCTCAATAGCGGCTCTTTCTATCTTCTTTTCAAAATCTATAAGTCTGAAGCTATCGAATGCAAGTGCTGATACCGTTACAGTGGATAGCGTAGATCCAGGAAAGGCTAACTCGTGTGTTTTCGCGAGGTCATCCCGGAGAGCATCACTCGTTTTTTTATCCTCATCTTTGTTATCAGAGATGGCGCCCGTAAAGAAAATAGCGCAGCCGCTATGCTCTAATCTGTTTTTGAATTGAATTCCTTTGTAGAGGTGGCCTTCAACTGCAAGATTTTCAGGAATCTCTGTGAACTCCCTCGTTTCTGTCCAGCCTTCTGGAGTTTTGATTTCGACATCAAAATGGTCGTCTTGTATGCGAGAAGTGACAGGGGCATTGTTGTTTTCCGCAAGAGTTGGAATTGTCATTAATGACATCAGTGTAACACTCAGAATCGCAATTTTATTTCGTAGGAACATAGAATCTCCTTATGTTGAGAACGCTAAAGATTCTATTAGATGCATGTTTTAGCGCCAAACATTTTTTTAAGAGACAAAATAGAGCTTCAACTTATTCCGTAGGGTACGCACACTGATGCCAAGAGCTTTTGCTGCACGCGTGCGATTGTGGCTGCACGCTGCAAGTGTTTCTAAGATGTGTTGCTTTTCAAGATCTGCCAGCGTGATCTCTTTTGCAACGGAGACAGACAAAAGTGCAGGAGAAGAAGGGTCGAGCCTTAAATGATCGGCTTCGACAACATCGCCCGAGTTCATGACGACAGCCCGCTCAATGGTATTGGCAAGCTCGCGGATATTTCCAGGCCACGGATATTCTAAGAGCCGTTTTTGCGCTGACACCGAAAGCAGTTTTTGCCTCTTATGATTTTCCTCGGAAAATCGATCGAGAAAGTATTCTGCTAAGGCAAGAACGTCTTCTTTCCTTTCCCTTAAGGGAGGAAGCTGAATCGGGACGACATTGAGCCGGAAGTAGAGGTCTTCTCGGAACATTTTTTGTTCGATCATTTCCTTCATGTTCCGGTTGGATGTTGAAATAAGTCTTACATTGACTTTGATCGGCCTGACTCCCCCGACACGTTCAAATTCTTGCTCCTGTACAACTCTGAGGAGTTTGGCTTGTACCGCCAAAGGGATTTCCGAAATCTCATCGAGAAGCAATGTTCCTTTATGCGCCTGCTCGAATCTCCCCAGTCGTTTTTCAACAGCTCCCGTAAAAGCCCCCTTATCATGCCCGAAAAATTCGGATTCGATGAGTGTCTCAGGAATCGCCGCGCAATTGACTTTGATGAACGGCTCTCTTAATCGAGAAGATTGATAATGGATCGCATGAGCGATCACTTCTTTGCCTGTCCCGGACTCTCCGCAGATAAAAACAGCGGCATTGCTCTGGGCGACTTTAACGATATCGGCCAGCACCTGCTGCATCACTAGGCTATCTGCCAAAATCTCTTCCCGTTTTCCTCTGAAAGTCGAGACGATCGGTGGTTTCGAGTTCATTTTAACGATCATTTTATCGATCATCTCTGCCGTCAGAGGTTTGACCACATAATCCAAAGCCCCGAGCTTCACTGCTTCAACGGCCTGTTCGATAGAACCGATCGGGGAAGCAATGACGATAGAGGCCTTCGGATAAAGGGCCTTGACCTGTTTTAATGTCTCCAAATCCTCAAGAATAATGAGATCAAAAGCCGATTCCGCTAGAATCTGCGTCACTGCAGGGCTGGTTCTCACGGTTGTGATCTCACCTTCCGTGTAAAAAAAGCTGCTGTCATTTTGTAGGAGTATCTTCACCATGTGTCCCCTAGTCCGTAATCCACACTCTAATCCGCACTCTAAAAAAATCTTTATTATCCTGCAAACAGGAATCCTCTTTTTATTCACCGGATGCTCGGGATTAGAGAAATCCGAACAGGAAAAACTCAGGGACAGCAATGCCAAAGGAGAGTATGTCTACCGTAACCATGACGAAGTTGCCTACCCCGTTCCTGCCCCCCGGCATCGAGAGCGAGAAGCTTACCCTTGGGAATCAGAGAAAAAGTAATTTTTTACAAGACGTTAATTCCGATTTCTTCGATAATTTTCACCTTTGATGCCGATGTGGCGAAATGGCAGACGCGGTAGACTCAAAATCTACTCCTAGCAATAGGGTTCAGGTTCGAGTCCTGTCATCGGCAATAGCAATAGGGGGCGTAGCCGCCCTATTGCTTTGACGTGAAGCAAGCCAACGATTTGGCTGGTGCTCTGTCAACGTAAATTTTCGGGATTCGGCTGTGTCAAAGCCCGTATAATCGACGATCGCAAGTTGATCCGTATTGCATTAATACGGATCAACTTGCGAAGCCTGCGGTCGATCGATTCTACGGAGCTTTCACATCAGCCCAATCCCCAAAATTTACGTTGACAGAGCACTCGTCAGGACTCGAAGTGAGGCACGCTTGTGTTATGCAGTGGATTCAACACTTTGACCTTTTTCTTTTTGACTTCGATGGGCTCCTGGTAAATACCGAGGAGCTGCATTGTGAAGCGTATCGGCAGATGTGCCAAGGACGGGGCTATAGCCTGGATTGGAGCCTTTTTGAGTTTTTTGAGGCGGCCCATTTTAGCTCGACGGGTTTGAGAGATGCGATCTATCGAGAGTTTCCCGAGCTTCAAAAACAAGAGCCCAGATGGGACGTGCTTTACGCTGAAAAGAAACACCGGTACCAGGCACTTTTGGAAAAGGGAGAGCCAGGGCTCATTCTGGCTCTCATGCCGGGAGTTACAGACGTCCTGGTTGCTTTAGAAAAAACAGGCAAGCGGAGATGCGTGGTGACAAATTCGCCCAAGGTCCAGGTTGATTTGATTAAGGAAAAGGTCCCTTTATTAAATACAATTCCCGTGTGGATTACGCGAGAAAATTATCGTGAGCCCAAGCCGCATCCTGAATGTTATCTGACAGCGATTAGGCAGCTGGGAAAGCCGGGCGATCGGGTGATTGGATTTGAAGATTCAACACGCGGCTTTCAAGCCTTAACAGATGCCGGTGTTCGGACAGCTCTTTTGATTGCCCCTCAAAACCATCCCCAAATGAAAACATTCAAGGGAACCTATTTTCCTTCCTTTAATTCAATAATTGACCTTCACTAAAAAAAGTCCGCGGGACGGCGCAGCCGGCGGAGCTACGCTTCGATCTTTAGCTGCAAAAAGCGCGGGGATGGATTCGACGGCAATTTTACCGCGTGCGATCTCAAGAAGCACTCCTGTGATATTGCGGACCATTTTATAGAGAAATCCATCTCCTTCAAATTCCAGCCGCACTCCGCCGGGTTCTTCGCAGATCTCTAACCGGGTGATCGTACGGACAGGATCTTTCGCGGCGCTTCCCTTGGAAGCTTCATTGGCAAAGGAGGTGAAGTCATGAGTTCCTATGAAAGAGTCGGCCGCGAGCCTCATCTTTTCTAGATCAAGGGGAGAGTAGTCGTGGTACGAGTAGAGCCGTTTAAAAGGATCAGTTGTCCGTTCCAAATGCAGGTGGTAGTGATATTCCTTGGAGACGGCGCTATAGCGGGCATGGAAATCTTGGGCGGCTTTTTCAACAGAGAGGATGCGGATATCATCGGGTAGGATGCCGTTGAGGGAGTGGAGAATCTTTTTCAGGTCGGGAGCGGTTTCGGAGGTGAAGTGGGCGACTTGTCCCTTTGCATGGACCCCGGCATCGGTCCTTCCTGAGGCGACCACAGGGGTAGGAGTCCGCAGAAGGGTAGAGAGGGCCCCTTCGAGGAGGGACTGGATAGAGATGGCATTGTTTTGGATTTGCCAGCCGCTATAGGCGGTTCCATCGTAGGCAAGGGTTAACTTATATTTCTGCATGAACCTATCCGCAAAGTCCAAAAGTTGGCTTTTTTGTCTTTTTTGTCATATTTTGCAGCCGCTTTTTGG
>DASUCX010000096.1:0-3215 GCA_036275855.1 Rhabdochlamydiaceae bacterium | reverse complement strand
CATCACCCAACTTGTTCAAGTTGGGTTGCTTCGGCATCGGCTCCGCCTGGCTCAAATTGAGGGCGCCTCCTTGCCAAATTCTTTACTTTTCAATGGAGGCCGGTATACTTTTGAGAATTTTTTGCAAATTTTCGTCACCGTTAACAGTCTCTAATGCTTGCGCCTTGAATCGGCGTAGAGTAAGATTTTTTGAGAAAAAGGATCAGAGAAGGCTTGCTCTGAAGTACGGCTCATCAAGACAGCTGCAGGACCCATTGAAACTCCGCCAGACCCCATGTGGGTAGTACATCTGGCATTATCAACTTTACAACCGCTCTTGTAGAGTGCCCCTAGCGTGGGAAATCCATCGTAAACAATAGCCCTTCTTCCGACCCAGCGCTCGGCAATACCGTTTTTTTCTAAAACAGACAATTCTTCAGCCGTCATGGCCTTCCCGTGGGTTGGATAGCCCAAAGCCTGCGAGATCGGTCCGGGTAAAACTTGATTCATCAAATTCAATTGTAAAACGGCTCTGTTTTGCGCAAACTTTTCATTTTTATGAGGATGCTTATCACCGTAAAAGGCTTTCGTACCGCCCACGCCCAGAAAAATATGATCGTCTTTAAAATGAGCTTGCCAAGCTAGCACAATCTCTTCACTGTGTACTTCCATGGAGTGAACGAAATCTCGATATTTTTCAATTCGATCAGGCGTAAGAGGAATCTTCATCAAGAGCGAGGCCCCTGCAAAACCGGCATAAGCCGGCTCATGAAACCCAAGCCGAGGAAGAGTCCCCACAGACTCTCCGGGACAAAAAATATAATGAGAATCTGGCACCTTGTGAAAGGCTCCATCGTTAAACTTAAGTCCAGCAATGCGATGACCGTCCCATTCAAGGCCAACAACTTCTTTGCCCAGTTGCAGCTTAAAACGGTCCTGCCCCATGAGGTGTTGGAGGTAGGCATAAAATTGAGGGATGAAAACCCTTGTGTTAATAGACCCTCCTGGCCTCCATAAAGCAATAGAGTCGCTTCTCCATGTACGCTTCTTATTTAAAATTGAATATTCAAGGCAAAAATCGGTCAGATGCGGATCGAGGGCAATGACCTCATCAGGAGATAAAAGTGCGCAATGCTCATACCCTAGTTTTTCATATTCAGCGATCATTTTTTCGGCGCGCAACTGGGCCTGAGGAACATTTAAAATAAGATCAATGCGGTAACCGTCACGTAACTGTTTGGTCAAAGTGTTTTTTGGTTCACGACAGGGATGGAAATGGGATGCCTCTAAAATTGCTTTCAACTTTTCATCGCCTTCATCGTACATCTCTTGCCACAAATCCATGCTTTTTCTGCCAAGCGTGAGCAACGCAAGCGTTCGATCGTCATGCTGGGGATCGTTGCCATAAACTGCAACAGCTTTTTTAAAATTACAAGCTGCTTCCGAGTCGTTCACGCCCTCGACATCGTCGATACGAATGCCCCCGGGCTGGCTAAAGTTGATGCTAAGTTTTTTCGCCAATTCAGAGCCGCGAGGAACGACACTTAAAATGTCATCAATCGTCAGACTCGGGACAATGTTATACGCGGTGTTGGTCGAAGAAGCGATCGAGTCACTTTTTTCATAAATAATCATAGAGGGTTTTACACCCTTTTTTTGCGCCTCTTTATAGGCATAGTACGCTTCAAGAACTCCAATAATTCCCCCACCGACAATAGAAATCAGATTTTTTTTCATAAAATCAGTTATATCGATTTTGACTAGAAAATGCCAGTTTCTTACTTCAGATGGAAGTTGAAGAACTTCACAGCGGAGTGGCCGATTTCTTTATGAATCTGGCTTCGATCGATACCCGGAGGATCGATGGCAAGATGTTTATCGAGCATCATCTTTCCGCCTTTGGTCACTTCATTCAGATAGACATAGTGATTCGCGCTGCCTGGGATGAGTGTAAAGGCTGCTTTTTTGATTTTTTTGGCTAGAATATTAGCGCTTTCAGCGATCGGAGTGATATTATCTCCTTCCGATGCAACAATATGGACAGGAATGGAAATTTTCTGTAGGCTGGTGTTGTCGAAAAGATGGCCCAAAGCAGGGGCCATTACAAAGACGGCGGAAATGCGGGGATCGCGATACGATTTTTTAGCCGGTGAATAATCGATCGAATTGATCAATTCATCGTTGACTGTCTCCGGAAGATGGTCTTTAGGAATTGCGGCGACCATTTCTTTATCAAATTTAGCAACCTCTCCCCCTGCAATCCAAATGCCTGTATGGCCGCCTAAGGAATAACCGATAAATCCAATTTTCTTGGGGTTGATATGCGGGCCAAAATCTTCATGTTCAAGAAGTTGATCGACAACGTAACTCACATCTTGAGGACGCTCCCATATCTTGATGAAGTTTTCTGCGATTTTATTGTTCCAGGTATTACCGTGATGATCGGCAGAGGCAACGATAAAGCCATTGGCGGCTAAGATTTCAGCGAGCCAGGCGTTGTTGGTACGATCGCCTCCATTGCCGTGAGACATCACAACCAGCGGATATTTCTTTAAGCCTTCTTTGAGGGGAGCATCGCGAGCTTCCGGGCAGCGGAGCCAGAGGCCATTGACACTTTCAGCCGGGATATGTTCTGCAACAGGATACCAAACTTCGGTGATCAAAGGCCTGTCGCGGGATTCGTCATAGAAACGGACTGTCGCAATGCCTGTTTTTTGTGGATGAAGGATGATGGAAACATTCTTGTTGTTAACGCAAGAAGTAAACGGGACAAAAATAAAAAGGCAAAGGAGAGCAGGTTTAAGCCACTTGCACATAATCTGGCGTATACCCAAGGAATATGAAAAATTGGCTTTTGAAGCTGCGCGAAAATCCCCGTGGTTCAACGATCGGAAGGCGCGCTGATTAATACAGCTAGCCTTCCGATCGTTGAACCACGGGTTTTTGGCGCGCTTCAAAAGCCAATTTTTCATATTCCTTGGGTATATAGCAAACGGTCGATTTTTCACGTAGAAAAAATCAAAATGGTATAAAATTGCTGGCACGATTAGCCTCTTCTAGGTATGGTGAAGGAACCTCGACTTTGTACGTTTTTTGGCGAGCAGCTCTGAGGGAGGCGTCCGATGATTTTGTTATTTTTTTACGAGTCAATAGCTGCGACGACCCTATTGACGAGCAAAAAAATAATAAAAGCGCGGACGCTCTCCCCGGAGATGCCGTCAAAAAACGTACAAAGT
>DASUCX010000095.1:0-32547 GCA_036275855.1 Rhabdochlamydiaceae bacterium | reverse complement strand
GAAGGCGCCCTCAATTTGAGCCAGGCAGAGCCGACGCCGAAGCAACCCAACTTGAACAAGTTGGGTGATGCAGGCGGGTCTCAAATTTAGTGGCTGCCCGACGACGCCAAAACTTTACTTTTCAATGGAGGTCGGTATAAGCTTCTGTCTCTTACTTTTACCAAGACCATCGGCATTTGCAAGAAGTACGCTTACGAGTTGATTTCTTTTTCTTTCTTGATTTTTTCTTAGCCATAACTCCATCCTTGTTATCGGGTTTATCCCTAATTTCATTATTAGATTAATTTATTAATTAATCAATACAATTATTGATTATTGTTTTGATTTCTCTTTGATTGTGGGTTTTGAAAGCTTTTTCTTAGCCTTTAGCTTTGCTGATAATGGATTATTCTTAATAGGTTTGATTTGTACTTTGCAGCTCATTTTTACCTCGACACTCATTCTTAAAAGCGTGAATGATATTTTCTAAAATACGAATCAACAAAATAATGTAAATTATTTTTTTAATTATTTTTAACCGATTGGTTTTTAGCCAGTTGGAAGCACATTGCGTTAAAACAATGCCACGTGTTATTCAACATTTATGCAATGGGTTCTCTCTTTTTTACTTTTTTTCAGTAGCTTTACTTGCTTTGAGGGGTGCTCAGCACCAAAAACCTATGAGGTGACACTCTATTATTCGCCTCAATGCCCTTATTGCCAAAAAGTCCTGACCTATTTGAAAAAGTCTAAGCTCGACGTCCCGATGAAAAACGTCAAGATTGACAACCCGGCAAGAAAAGAGCTGGAAGAGATCGGCGGAGATCTGATTGTTCCGTGCCTGATCGTCAATGGAGAAGCAATCTACAACGCGAATGACATCATCGCCTGGCTTTCAGCACATCAAGACGATTTACCGAAATCTAAGAAGTAGATATTCTGACCAAAAGGATTTATATGTTAGAAAAATCAAAAAAGTCTCGTCGTGTCTTGAGTATTTTCGTCTTAGCCATGCTCAACGTTTCTGTGATGGCAAGCCTACGCAATCTTCCTCTGGTGGCTGAATATGGGCTGGGATCGGTATTCTATTTTGCCCTGGTGGCTCTTTTGTTCTTAGTCCCCTGTGCGCTCATTTCCGCAGAACTTGCAACGGGTTGGCCTAAGACAGGAGGGATTTACATCTGGGTGCGCGAAGCGCTGGGTGACCGGTGGGGATTTTTCGCAGTATGGGTTCAATGGGCGCATAACCTTTCGTGGTATCCGGTAATTTTATCATTTGTCGCTACAACGCTTGCCTACATCATTGATCCTGAATTAGGCTCTAATAAACACTATGTCCTGGGTGTCGTTTTGGTCTCGTTTTGGGGGATGACCCTGCTTAACTATCTTGGGATCAAAACATCCAGCTGGTTTTCAACGCTAGGCGTCATTGTAGGAACGATCCTCCCCGGTATCTTTATCATCACGCTGGGAATCTCTTGGTTTATGGGAAGTCATGTTTCTCAAACCTCGCTGGAGCCTTCGGCGATTTTGCCCAAAGCAACGAATCTCAATAGCCTGGTCTTTTTGGCAGGGATGTTTTTGGCCTTTGCCGGACTCGAAGTCACTGCAGCCCATGCCGGCGATGTCGTTAATCCTCAAAAAAATTACCCACGTTCGATTATTCTGGCCGCCCTAATTACCTTTGTTCTGTTCATGCTAGGATCGCTTTCCATTGCTGTGGTGATCCCGAACCACGAAATCAGTTTGGTCGCCGGGGTTATCGATGCCTTCAACCGGTTTTTTATGGCGTATAACATTGAGTGGATCCTGCCGCTGATGGCAGTTTTACTCATTATCGGGGCCATTGCTGAAGTCAATGCCTGGATCATTGGACCCGTCAAAGGACTCTATGCGACCTCCATACATGGGAATCTTCCTCCCGTTTTCCAAAAACAAAATAAAAAAGGGGTCCCCGTCAACCTTTTGCTTTTCCAAGCCATCATCGTGACGCTCTCGGCCTTTATTTTCCTCCACATGCCCTCCGTCAGCGCTTCATTTTGGATCTTAACGGCACTGTCAGCACAGAGTTATCTCGTGATGTATATTTTGATGTTTGTCTCTGCCATTAAACTTCGTTATTCGAAACCGAGTGTTCCCAGAGCCTATCGAGTTCCTTATAAAATGCCGGGGATGTGGGTCACTGCCGGACTGGGGATCTTGTCCTCTTCGTTTGCGATTTTTATGTCGTTCTTCCCTCCTTCCCAGCTTGAAACAGGAAGCCTCTTCTTTTATGAGCTCTTCCTCATTATTGGACTCTTTATTATGTGCGGCATCCCCCTCATCATCTATCAATACCGGCAGCCTTCATGGATAAGAGAATAACTAACATCCCTTTAGCAGAAGAGCTTCGGCCTAAAAAACTCGAAGAGATTGCAGGGCAATCCCACCTTCTCAGCTCGAATGGTTTTTTATCGCACCTGATCCGCGAAAAAAAACCGCTCTCTTTGCTTTTGTGGGGACCTCCCGGTTGCGGCAAAACGACCCTTGCCCGTCTTTACGGAGCAGCTCTCGATGCTCATTTTCTTTCTTTCAGCCCTCTTTTGCATGGGATCGGCGATCTAAAAAAAATCATTGAAGATAGCCGCAAATACCCGCTTCTTAATCGTCAGATCATTCTTTTTGTCGATGAGATCCATCGATTTAATAAAGCCCAGCAAGATGTCTTCCTCCCCTTCTTGGAAAACGGAACCGTCGTCCTCATCGGTGCTACCACTGAAAACCCTTCGTTCGCCCTCAACAAAGCGCTGCTTTCCCGCCTGCGCGTCCTGCAGCTGAGAGCTCTTTCCGATCTGGATCTTGAGCAGATCTTGCTTAGGTACGAATCGGTCAAAAAACCGCTCCATCTAGCACCTGAAGCAAAAGCTTTGCTTTTGCAGCTCTCTCAAGGCGACGGTCGCCATCTTCTCAACATGGTCGAAAACCTCCAAGACATTGACGGACCGATAGATGCCGGGCGCCTGCAGCAGCTGCTTCAAAAACGGTCGGCCCTTTATGACAAAGGAGACGATGGTCACTACCAACTGATTTCTGCCCTCCACAAAGCCGTCCGTGGCTCTGATCCGGACGCAGCGCTCTATTGGCTAGCCCGTATGTTGGAGGGCGGAGAATCGGCAGAATTTATTGCCCGTCGAACTGTGCGCATGGCCGTCGAGGATATTGGACTTGCCGATCCAGAAGCCCTTTCTATGGCGCTAAATGCATGGAGGGCATACGATCAACTCGGATCTCCAGAAGGAGATCTGGCGTTAGCTCAGGCACTCATTTACCTCGCTTTAGCACCTAAAAGCAATGCTGCCTACACAGCCTTTTCTGCAGCCAAGGAACTCGCTTCCAATACGACACATCTTCCCCCACCGCCGTGGATCATCAATGCACCGACTCAGCTGATGAAAGAGTTCGGCTATGGGAAAGGGTATCAATACGACCATGACCTTCCGCAAGGTTTTTCCGGACAAAATTACTTCCCTGATTCTGTGGAAAGGCCTCTATTCTATCAGCCTGTGGAAAGAGGCTTTGAACGGGAGATGAAAAAACGGCTCGATTACTTCAACAAACTCCGCGAAGAGATCAATGGAAGGACCTTGTGAAGAAAAGAAGACCTCCCTACCTGCTGTGACAATGTCGTTACACCGATATCAAACGTCATCAGCGAATATAGGGAGGAGAGAAGTTTGTCTTTACTCAAGCTTCTGGATGAATGTCTGTTAATTAAACAGATCAATCGTCGCGCCTCTATTAGAGGTTTTGGTACCTTGAGTGCAACATCACCTTCCACTTTCGTGGAGCTGATATTTGACAACTTCTTTAAGCAGTTCCTTATTTTCAGATTATAATAATCTGAATAATAAGTCAAAATAAACATAAAAAAAATTATCGACTTGAAAACTATCCAAGAATAGCGCTTTAAGCGCTTGAAAATCAATTGATTTTAACATAGGTTTGGGCCATCATCTTGCTCCTTACTATGGCAAGTCTATCGGCACAAACACTTCGTAATCTAGCGCCTGTAGGCGTACCAGCCATGTTAGTCGCCTATGGAATAGGTGCGGTAGAAAAAGCTTTCGCAAACCAGATCAAAGTTCGAAAATGCGTGCTCTCCGCACTGAGGGAATCTTTAAAAGATCGACACGATTGGCAAAGCTATATCGAGCATGCTTATTCGTGGGGCTACGAAACTTTACTATTGGTCCCGGGAATTAATGTTGTCATTTGTGTTGTCTCCTCTATTTTTGGATCGCCCTTAGATCGTTTATGGGCGGAGAAAAAATTTGATCTGTTGGTTTCCATTTTGGAGCAGCAGCTTAAAGAGCCTCAAGGAATCACGTGGACACCACCGGTTATCGCTCAGCCAAAAGACAACACAGTCCCCCTAATGTCTCGCTATTGCCGTGACTTGGCTTTTTGTGCAGAGCAAGGAGAGCTGATCTCTTCCCATGTATGTAACTTTCAAATAAGTTGGATTTCTATGACAGGGGCCCCTGCAGGGAAAGGCGAGAAAATTATCTGGATGCCAGATCCCTCGGGAACGTTAGAAGGGACAATGACAGAACAAATCCTGCCGGATGACAAGATAATAAACGGTCTTTTCAAAGGAAAAAAACTTTTTTGTTTGGATTGGAAAAAAATTTCTCAACAATCGAATTATGGGAAGATAGTCGAGCAAATCGTCAATGAAGCCAAGGACCAAAAAGAAAAAGTGCTGTTATTTATCTCTAATCCCTCTCTTTTCCCACCAGAAATTATCAAAAAAATACACGGGATGTTGAATGGCACATTTTATGTATTTGCCATAGAAACACAGGAATTACGAGAACCGTCGAGTTTAAAAGACAACTATTCCATTGTTAAGGGTGTAGTTGCGAGGGAAGGAATGCAAGCCGTTATTCTAAAAAATTTTCTCCCCCGTCTAGAAAGCCAGCATCATCTCTATATTGAAGATCAGGTCGTAAAAAACTTTTTTCCAGAAAATCTGGTACAACCACCCCCTTCACAAGAATGGATAGAAAAAATAGAGAGCTTGGTCAAAGGGCACAAATTTACACCTTCTTCGGACGATAAGAAGCTCTCCAAGTTTCTAGATATTTTAATCCGCATTCGTAATCGTGCAAGCGATAAAGATAAAGCGGTATGGGATCAAAAAATCCAAACTACAGCGCGCAGATTTAGCTCAAATCTAAAATCAACGGCCACAGCCACTCAAGCATCAAAATTGTCATCAAAAGAAGAGCCGAAGGAAAATGCCGCGGTTTTAAATCCTCATCAATCGGCCTCTACTATAAGCTCTAATCTCGATCCAGCGTTTCCTGTTCTTTCTATGTATTGTAAAGATCTGACTTCAGAAGAGAATTTGCCTCCATTTGTAGGTCGTAGTAAGGAGATCGTTCGGATCGCTGAAGTCCTAGAACGTGAGAAAAAAAATGCTCCTGTCCTGCTAGGAGTGCCAGGAGCCGGTAAAATCGCTATTATCCAAGGTATCGCAGGGAAAATCAGAAAAAAATCACCAGATCTTCCTTCTGTTTTCCAAGGGAAAAAGATCTTCCTTTTAAAAGACACAGAGATTTTGGCAAACGCTGTAAGACGCAAAGTGGGCGCCGCACCCATATTAGCGCAAATTCTTCAAGAAGCCGAAACAAATAAAGGCACAGTACTTCTCATCTTTGAAAACTTGGAAGGATTTTGCGGGAATGATGAGACGGACACGATACAAATGCGAAATCTTATCGTATCTGCTTTGGACAATCAATTGATTGATTGCATCGCCACATCAACATCTGCAGACTACTCTCGCATAGTACGAAAATATCCAGCGCTAGGACAGCAATTTTCTTCTATCAAGATTGACCCGCTCTCAGACACAGAACTGAAAGAGATTTTATCCGTCGCTATCCCATGGTTATCTATACGCCATGCGGTGGGATTCGATGATAGGATAGGCGATGAATGTGTAAAACTTGCGCGAAAATATCTCAAAAATGAGCCATTTCCTGCAATTGTCATGGATATACTCGACCAAGCGGCAGGCCAGCATAAGGTCAAACATCCGCCGACAAAAGAAGATCAAAAACTTTCTTTAGGGCTACAATCCCAGCCCTATGACTCAAAAAAAGTTGTCAAATTTAGCCAAACAATATCTGTAGATGTCCTCTATCCTATCTTCTTTCAAAGAACAGGAGTCTCTTTGGGGGTCTTGAACCAATCCGATAAAGAGCTGCTCAAAAATCTCGACAAGAAAATTTCTGAAAGAATCATCGGGCAACAAGAGGCTATTAAAAATGTATGCGACGGTATGCGTGTCGCAAGATTTAAAACGGGAACTAACGGCTCTATGGCAGTCTTTTTGTTTTTAGGCACGACAGGTGTTGGAAAAACAGAAACTGTCAAGATATTAGCAGAACTTCTTTATGGCTCTTCCGACAAGATGTTGCGCCTCGATATGTCAGAGTATCAACAAGAG
The DNA here is from genome assembly GCA_036275855.1 of Rhabdochlamydiaceae bacterium. Classification (GTDB taxonomy): domain Bacteria; phylum Chlamydiota; class Chlamydiia; order Chlamydiales; family Rhabdochlamydiaceae; genus PALSA-1444. Next base: position 26,072 of record DASUCX010000095.1, on the reverse strand, counting down.
ATTGATAAAACAAAGTTGATAGGGGCAGCTCCCGGTTATGTAGGACATGATAGGGGAGGCAGCCTGACAAACTGGTTGAAAGAGAATCCTTTTTCTATTGTCCTTTTCGATGAAATAGAAAAAGCACATCCGACAATCCATCAGCTGCTTCTCGGTCTTTTCGATGCAGGAAGGATTGCCGATGGGCTTCAAAACACCCTCGAATGTCCAGATGCGGTTTGTGTCATGACTTCTAACCTGGGGGCAGATGAAATATTCAAATATCAAAAATCCGGGGAAACAGACATGGCATCATTGAGACAAACAATTACTCCCACACTGACCAAAAAGTTTTCACCTGAATTTATTGGTCGTATTCGCACAACAGCGATCTTCCGCTGCTTAGATGAGGAGAATGCGCGCCAAATTACAGAGCTCCAGTTAAAGGCCATACGGAATACATGCAAAACCAATCCTCGTTATCTCGAAATAGAGTTCACATGGACACCTGAGGTGGTTAGTTTCTTTGCCAAAAACCATTATGATCCTACAAAAGGGGGTAGGGGAATTGGGACGGCCGTGAAAGACAAGATAGAAACTCCCTTGATTAACGGAATCGTGGACGAAAGCATTAAAAAGGGCAATAAAGTTTCGTTTGTCGTTGAGCGCGACAAAATCGCTATGAAAGTCAATTAAACATTCTCAAGTAGATAAACATCGGCAACACCCCAATTAAACGAAACACTAAACTGATCTATAAGTTTAAGACCGTCTAAAGGATAGCTCACCGTCACGACTTTGCTTCCCTTGGGAAGGGTCTTCATCGCCACTTTAAGTTCTTCGACAAATTCGTCTGAAAAGGTCGTTCCATAGAAAAAGACAAATGTGGCCTGGCTGAAATCAAACCTCCTCATATCCTGACACATAAAAGAGACTTTAAACCTTTGACACTCTTTTGCCAAGCGCCTAGCTCGCTCAATAAACGGTTCCACCAAATCAATGCCGATGACCTCACAGCCGTAGTGCTGGGCCAAAAAGAAAACCCCGCGGCCTCTTCCGCACCCCAAATCCACCACCTTATCACTGCTTTTAAGGCCAAATCGATCGGCGATCTTTTTCAAGGAGCAAAGAGGCGTTTCTCCATAGGGAAAAGCCTCTTTATTCCGGTACGGATTAGGACCTTTCATCAGTGCTAAATCGAGAGCTTTGTAAAGAGGATCTTGATAAAACTGCTGACGGACACGTTTTTGCTCGAGCCACTCATAGGCTTTGACGGCAAAGTGCAAATACAACAGCTCGCACGCTTCGGTTATTCGCATTTGAGGGTGATTGGAATAGAGTCGGTCACCGCAGGCTCACCAAAGAACTGCGTTGGACCAGGAGATTGATAATCGTCTTCTAATGCCCACTTCGCAGCCTGTTTTTGCAATCTGACATATGGCGTCCCTTTTAAATCGACATACGTTTTCACAATGACCGGTTTCTTTTGGCTTTGCAGGATGAGTTGAGAAGCAAGCGGCACTCCTCCAATCGACCACTCCTCTGCGGGTTTAGCTAGATGTTGCACAAACGCCATGCAGCCAGTCACTCCTTGTGCAATGAGCAATGCAGCTGTGTGGCCAAGAGTGTAGCAGTAATTGGCATCGAAATTCGTTGGAAGTCCGGCTCTTCCCTCATAGCCAAAAAAATGGGCCAGCGGGGAAAACTTCCCATTGAATTTCCTTTTTTTGAGTTCTTTGGAAACCGCTTCGATAAGAACAAGCTCCGTCTCAACAGCCGAAAGGTTCACATTGCCGTGAGGATCGCGATCGAGAAGGAGTTGCTGCTGCACACGGTCAGAAAGCATCTCCCAGACAATAAGGCTCTCCGGCGAAAGATGCTCAGGCGATTGCTTCAGTTCTTTGATTAGCCCTGACATTTCAGGCATGTGTTCAATGAGTCCTTCCGGCACCAAAATCACACCGTAATGTTTTCCGAGCTCTTCTCTTTGCTCGACTAGATCGGCGATTTTGAGAGTGATCTCTGAGAGTGTACGCCTTTCTTCAGAGATAAGGGTGAGGTTTGGATGGGTCTTGAGCGCGCATTCCAATGTAATGTGGGATGCAGATCTTCCCATGAGCTTAATAAAGTGGTAGTACTTCTTGGCCGAAAGCACATCTTTACCGATATTTCCAATCAGCTCGGAGTAGATTTTTGTTGCCGTATCAAATCCGAATGAAATTTCGACATACTGATTGCGTAGATCGCCGTCGATCGTCTTAGGAACCCCGATGACTTTCGTTTTGCAGCTGTGCTGTAAAAAATATTCCGCGATAAAAGCCGCATTCGTGTTCGAGTCGTCGCCGCCGATGACCACTAGGCCGTCTAAATCAAGGTCTTGGACCGTTTTAAGTGTTTTATTTAGCTGCTCCTGCGTTTCGATTTTTGTTCTTCCGGAGCCGAGCAGATCAAATCCGCCTTGATTGCGGTATGGAGATAAAGTCGAGGCATTCAGCTCAATCCATTTGTTCGCAAGCACACCGCCAGGACCATCTAAAAAACCGATAAGCTTAGCTTTAGAATTGAGCTTTTGCAACGCATCGAAAAGCCCCGTCAAAACATTATGCCCTCCAGGTGCTTGGCCGCCAGAAAAAACAGCCCCGATTTTTAAGGCGGGAAATTTTTGTGCTGCCCTCTTTTTTGCAACAACTACAGCTGGGTCAGAAGTGTTGGGAAAAAGTTTTTTGATTTCTGATTGAACAGGCCACTCTCCAGATTTTTCAACAACAACCGACTCCATTTGGCTCAAAACGCGAGGTAAGACCGGCTGATATTTTTGGCGAAGCTTGGATAGAGTCATATTAATCCGATTTTTAGGGATTAAAGGATTAGGTTCAAGAGGTAATTCTAGAGAGCCATTCCCGCTGTGCTTCGCACGGTGGGAAACGCTCAAGGTTGTGGCTACTCCCTCCCATAAATGGGAGGGCTTCTAGGAATTGCTTCCAGGCCATCTAATCCGAGGGCCATGATATTTTGCGCTGCGTTGAAATCCCTGGTTGCTTCATATCCACATTTTGAACACCGATGCTCTCTTCCTGAGAGCTTTTTCTCTAGGCGAGTTTTCTTTGAGAGAGGAGCTCATTATAGAGCCCTCGACATTGATCCAAGTGCATCTCCAAAAGACGGACTTGCTTTTTTGTGGGATAGAGCCGGAATTGAAAAGACTTTCGAACAATCATGGGGATATTTTATAACTTCTATTGTTTGAAAAGCAATTTTTTAAACGGGCGCCTTACATCCCGGCCATGAATGGCCGGGTTTTCGGCGCTGTTAGGATAAAGTGCTAATCGCATTTAAACTCCTTCAACGAGGAAAACTATATGCCACACGATATTAGCTGTAGAACAGCTATTGCCCCAAGAGAAATTCCTCTTGGGATTTCTAATCCTGACGTTCATGGAATTCATCAAGCCGGAAACGTTAGAGAACAAGATCTACCTGGTCATATCGAACGTTTAAATAGAGCTCGAGCTTTCATAGGCCAAAGAAAATGGAACGATTTTGATGGAGCATCCATCATCAAAGAAACCGAAGCTACCAGGGGGAAATTTGACCCTGAAATCTTGGCAATCGTTCTTGTGATTATTAGTATCGTAGGGGCAGTTTTTTTTAAACATAATCGAAACTTTAATCTAAAACTTGGAGTGACACATGGCTAATGCAGTTATTAACATGAAATCACCAGAGGCCCGTGCTAGACATTATAAAGAAATCACACGCTTATATACAGACAACGGCATGCAGAGAGTTAAAAGACACTGGGCATACATGGAAAGGTCTGATTTGCCTCTAAAAAGGCTTGCTATGGCTTCCATCGCCTTTGGAGCAACAGCGGGTGCTGTTGCTGGGAAAGAAGCTGGAGAATTGGCGGTCCAGACCTGCTTCCCCGAAGATGCAGATAACAGCATTAAGATGAAAGCCGGGCGATGTGTTGGCGCTTTCCTAGGAGGTGCTACAGGTGCAGTTGTTGCAACTTATTTGTACATTTTCACTACCGAAAGGACGGACCGTTTCACTAACTGGAAAGAAATGATGGTCAACCATGCTTTAAAGGAGTTTATCACCCTCCACTATAGCGACGATGTGGTTTTGACTGATCATTGCTGTACGATTTCTCTCGCCCCAATGACCACTCCTGCGAGGACACCCTCAGGGACTTATTACGATTTAGAATACATACTCAACTGTCCAAGAGTTATTAATAATGATCATATGATTAGAGATCCTCTCCGCAATGAGCCTTTTCATGAGGATGCTATTGTTATCGATTTTGAGAGAGGTGTCATTATCAACAAACGGATCAGGCACTTGCTAAACACCGATATCGCTGCATTAGGAGTTGGCTCTCCTTTGAGGTCTAGTCTTATTCAACAAGTTGCCCAAATCGATGCCATCATCAAAAATCAATACAATTCAGCAAAAGAGGTTATCGAAGCCAAAAGAAGAAGCAACGAATTGACAGGCTCTGCTTATTTGACAGAGCTCGGTAGGTTTTTTACAAGATGCGGAGAAACTATTGAAACCGACCTAGTGTGGCCCAATTAGGAACTATCCTGAGGATACTCCGGAGAATATCCTTAGGTTCCTTCACTCATAAGCCAATTAAAGGAAAAGAAAATCCAATGTCAAACATCTTAACTGGTATATTAAATTTTTGTGGTCGTTGGTATCCTGCTGCTATTCGTACCATTGAGTATGGAACTGTAATTTATTATGGGTATGAGTCCGTAGAAAAATATCAAGAGATTGCAAATCAAGCAGGGGCTGCAACCCCTCGGCAAAAAGTCAGCTTGGTTTTTAGCCTAACAAATTTGACATCCAGCGTCTTAACTCTTGCTTATCAGCCAGAGTCTGTTATACAAAAATCTAGCCAAGACAATGAAAAATGCAACCGGGGCATGAAACGTATTTATGATATCGTGGAGTATCATATAGATGCAGGAATAGGAGAAGATCAGGCTGTTTTACGTGAAGGTTTAAAGGATTGTGGAACCTGCATCGTCCAATCTGCTTCTCAATATCGGCTCTCTAACTGGATTCTACTAACAATCCAGATGGCATCCCTTTTAATGTCTTTTGGTTCGCGTCATTTTGAAAATGCGCCAATTCTCGGTAACAGAAGATTTACAATAAGTATAAGTATGCAGATGGTCGTCATTGTTGATCTTTTGAGCAAAATCTTTTCAGATTCAGCTTTGAAACCTCAAAAATATCTTGCATCTGCTTGCAGACCCATGAAATTCCTAAAATGGCCTGCTGGCATTTATTTAAAAATGGTCTTAATGCAAAATTTTCTGAGATCGAGAAAACTACAATCCTGTGTGATTCTATAATCTAAAAAACCAAACGGATGCTATGAAAATCGACGACATAAAAACTCCTCTTGCCCTCTTTGCAGGATGCTGGATTATTACGAGGTCTGTCAGATGGGGTTTTCCTTATCTAGTTCAAGACACCCCCCTTCCAAATTCGTTAGCCGAACGGATTAAGAAGATCTATATCGATTTTACTACTACAAATGATTTTTGCATCAGGGTTTTCAGGGAATTTTTTGGGGCAATTTATGATTGGGTTCCGATAACTATCGCATCCCTGTCGTATATGGGTTTGACAGTGCAAATGTGTAATGCAGCGCCTTTTACTGGCTACGTCCAGATCCCTTTCGTATTTATTAGCGTTTCTAATTTCTCCTGGATTGTCATGATTTATTTGCCAATGAGGTTTTTATCCTCCCATGGGCCAAAATCAATTGCTCCGCTTGCTAGAGCAATAAAACCATGGGTTACCCCCACAGGGATGTTCGAAGAAAATAAACCTACTGAGAGTTTAATGCATCTGATGTTTAGAATGTTTTTCACCAACGAGATCATCGACATCGATGTTCCGACTCCCTCCCATAGTCCATCCGGACCACAACCAAATACCAATTAGAGTCTTGAAATTTTTTTTAGTGGATCTCACATATTTTTGAATTCATTTGTGTATATTTCCCAGGAGACATTTGCTCCTGTACATTTGAACACAGATCCGCTTAAATAGATCCATGACTGCAAAATATATCTTTGTCACAGGCGGGGTTGTTTCCTCTTTGGGCAAGGGGCTGACAGCTGCCTCCATTGCGATGCTTTTAGAATCTCAAGGCCTTAAGGTCGCGATGCTCAAGCTCGATCCTTATTTGAATGTCGATCCGGGAACAATGAATCCCTACGAACACGGTGAAGTCTATGTCACTGATGACGGCGCAGAAACAGATCTCGATTTGGGACACTATTACCGATTTACCAACGCGACCATCTCTAAGGCCTCCAACGCCACTTCCGGCCAAATCTACGATGCGGTGATCAAACGGGAAAGACGCGGCGATTATTTGGGCAAGACCGTCCAAGTCATTCCCCATGTCACCGATGAGATCAAAAAACGGATTTTAGACTGTGCCCATTATGACGAAGGTACCCATGTTGTCATCGTCGAGATTGGCGGCACAGTCGGCGATATCGAATCGCTTCCGTTCTTAGAAGCGATCAGGCAATTTCGGCACGAAAGGTCAGGCATGTGCATCAACCTCCACCTCACCTATGTCCCCTTTTTAAAAGCGGCAGGCGAAGTCAAAACCAAACCGACACAACATTCTGTCCAAATTTTACGTGAAATTGGGATCATGCCCGATATGATCATCTGCCGCTCAGAAAATCCCCTTCCGCAGGACATCAAAGACAAGATCAGTCTTTTTTGCTCCGTCAAAAAAGAGATGGTGATCGATGAAGCTGATGTCACATTCAGCATCTATGAAGTCCCGATCAGCCTAAAAAAACAGCAGATCGATATGAAAGTCTGCCAGCTCCTCGATCTTCCAGAAAAAAAATCTCATCTCAAAAATTGGGAAGAGATGGTGCACAAAATGCGCCATCCCAAAGAAAAAATCGTGATCGGCATCGTCGGAAAATACATTCAACACCAAGATGCCTATAAATCGGTTTTTGAAGCGCTGCAACACGCAGCCATCGACCATCAGGTCAATCTCGAGATCCGCCGTTTTGAATCCGACAAAGTGCTAGAGCTCGGCGATGTTGAAAAAACCATTGGCGGCTGCGACGGCTATCTTGTCCCCGGAGGCTTTGGAGAAAGAGGCTGGATGGGCAAAATCATGACCGCCAAATACTCCCGTGAGAACAAAATCCCCTATTTAGGCCTTTGCCTTGGGATGCAAGTGATGTGCGTTGAATTTGCCCGGCATGTTTTAAAACTCTCCGATGCCAACTCGACCGAGATGGATCCTAACACTCCACATCCGGTGATCAGTTTGCTCAGCGAGCAACAAGGCGTCGAGGGAAAAGGCGGCACGATGCGTCTCGGAGCTTTTGAGTGCAACCTCAAACCCGGCACCAAGGCTGAAAAAGCCTATGGCAAAAAACAAGTCACCGAAAGACACCGTCACCGGTTTGAGTTCAACAACGCCTTTAAAGATCAGTTCGAAAAAAATGGGCTTGTTGTCTCAGGCATCCTTCACAACAACTCTCTGTGTGAAATTACTGAAGTCAAAGACCACCCATGGATGGTCGGCGTCCAATTTCACCCCGAATTTAAATCTAAACCAGGCCAGCCCCATCCTCTCTTTAGAGATTTTATTGGAGCGGTCATCAATACTAAAAAATCCCATGGGTAGACTCCTCGGCATCGATTATGGAAGAGTCCGCATCGGCGTTTCAGTCTCCGATGAGACGCAGATGATTGCACGGCCGCTTTGCTGCCTCGAATATAAAAAAGGCTTCATTGAAAAATTGCAAAAAGAACTGAAGCCCCTTCTCCCCATCGATGAAGTGATCATTGGCCTTCCTCTCGATATGCGGGGAAAAGATAGCCCCATGACCCAAGAAGTCAGAAAATTTGCCGATTATCTCCATCAAGCTCTCCAACTTCCAGTTGTCCTTTGGGACGAGCGGCTCACCTCTGCTCAAGCCGAAAGACAGCTGCGCGATGCCGGCATGAAACGGAAAGAGCGCGCTCAGCATAGTGATACACTTGCCGCTTCCTTAATCCTTCAATCTTACCTGGACACTTTATGACCCTCCCAATGACACTCCAGGAAAGCCAGCAGTCTCGCTTAGCGCAGCCGTGCAGCCTCGTGATCTTCGGGGCGACCGGAGACCTCACCTCACGCAAAATTATTCCCGCTCTCTACAATCTTTTGAAAGACGGCCAGCTCCCTTCACTTTTTACCTGCATCGGATTTGCACGGCGCCCCAAGACCAATGAAGAGTTCCGCGCCGAGATGAAAGAGGCTGTCACCAAATACTCTCGCACAAAGCCGATTGAAGAGGCGATCTGGAGCCATTTCCAAGACCATCTTTTCTACCACCAATCGGAATTCCATGAAGATGCGGGGTATGAAGCATTAAAAACCCTTCTCCAGCAATTCGATATCAAATACGGCACCAAAGGCAACCGGATTTTTTACCTAGCCACCCAGCCTAATTCATTCCCCGTCATCTGTGAAAAACTTCACAAAGCCGGCCTTATTTACGATGAGAAAAAAGTCAGGGATAGATGGTCGCGCATCATCATCGAAAAGCCGTTCGGGCACGATCTGACGTCCGCCCATGCCCTTCAAGATGAACTCTTAAAACACTGCACTGAAAAACAGATCTACCGGATCGACCACTACCTGGGCAAAGAGACCGTCCAAAACCTCTTGGTTTTCCGCTTTGCCAATTCGATTTTTGAGTCTTTATGGAACAACCGACACATCGATCATATTCAGATCACCGTTGCAGAAGATCTCGGCATCGGAACCCGCGGAAAATTCTATGAAAATGCCGGACAGCTTCGCGATATGATCCAAAATCACACCATGCAAATTCTCTCTCTTGTCGCGATGGAACCTCCAGTATCCCTTGAAGCCGACGCGATCCGCGATCAAAAAGTCAAAGCCCTCGAAGCGATCAAACCATTACAACTCTCTAAGGTCGTCCGAGGCCAATACGGTCCAGGACTCATCAACGGAGAGGAAGTCGTTGGCTACCGACAAGAACAAAACGTCAATCCAGCCTCCACTATCGAAACCTATCTCGCCTTGAAAGTCGAATTTGAAAATCCCCGCTGGTCAGGCGTCCCGTTTTACGTCCGCGCCGGCAAACGGCTCCCCAAAAAAACCACCGAAGTCGCTGTGATTTTTAAAGAACCTCCCTTGACTCTTTTTCAAAATGGCAACCGGAAAAATCCTCCCAACGTCCTCGTCATCCGGATCCAGCCCGATGAAGGATCGTCTCTCAAAATCAACTGTAAAGTTCCCGGTCCCTCCAACATCCTCCAACCCGTCAAAATGGACTTCCGCTATGGCTCATACTTTGGCACCACCCCCCCAGAAGCGTATGAACGGCTCATCTGCGACTGCATGGTCGGAGACTCGACCCTCTTTGCCCGCGAAGACGAAGTGTTTAATTCATGGAAACTTCTTACTCCGCTTCTCGATGATTGGACCAAAAATCCACCTAAAGACTTTCCGAACTACTCCGCCGGAAGCTGGGGCCCTAAAGCTGCCGATCAGCTGATCGAAGAAGACGGCAGAAAATGGAGGCTCAGTTAGTGTTGGTTTCGGAAATTCCTGCAGCACTCGTTAAGCTTTGGGACGCTTTAGAAGGGACTAGCAAAATGCGCGCCTCCCTGTTCAATCTGCTCATTGTCACCCCTAATAATAAGCGGACAGCATATGTCCGCGATATCACCCTCAAAGTCCTAGAAAGATTTCCCTCCCGTGTCATCTTCACCACTATTGATAAAACCGTTTCGGAAGACACCCTCACCGCTTCAGTTTCCCTCATCCCTGGTATCACAGGAGCAAAAGGCGCCTACGATGTTGTCTGTGACTTCATCGACCTTCAGGCTTCCAAGCAGGCCCAAGCCAAGATCCCTTTTGTCATCTTACCCCACCTTCTCCCCGATCTACCGCTCTACATTCTCTGGGGGGAAGATCCCGTCCAAGACAACCCCATCTCCCACCAACTTGAAAAATGGGCCACCCGGATTATCTTTGATTCCGAAGTCACCGATAATCTTCCTGCCTTTGCCAAGACCCTTCTTGAACATGCAAACGACTGCGAGATCGCCGATCTCAATTGGGGACGATTAGAGAGCTGGCGCGATCTTCTAGCATCTACCTTCTATTCCGAAGAGCGGCTTGAAACCCTTAAAAAAGCCCAAAAAATCTGCATCACCTATAACGCCTACGAAACCCCTTTTTTCTGCCATACGAAAATCCAAGCCCTCTATCTTCAAAGCTGGCTAGCCACACAACTAAACTGGAAACTCACCAAAACCGAAAAAGAGATCTCTCATTACGACTCTCTCACCGTCGAACTCAAAGCCGCAAAAAACCAAGATCTTCCTCCCGGCACTGTTATTTCCCTCGATATTTTCACTCCCACCGACGTCCACTTTGCATTTTCCCGCGATCCGAAACACCCTTACCACATCCGAACCCTCATCTGTGATGTTGAAAAATGCGAAATCCCCACGATGTTCGTCTTTTCTAAAGCCAAATCGGGCCTCTCTCTTGTCAACGAAATTACCCACAACGGGACTAGTCCACATTTCCTCAAAGTTTTAGAATTCTTAAGTAAACAGGAAATTGTATGATGAATGCCGAATTGCTCGTCCCCGGCGACTACGACGCAACCTTGCACTTCTCCGTTGAACATTTCATCAACACCTGCCGCGATGCCATCCAAGACCATGGACAATTTTTTGTCGCCCTTTCGGGCGGCTCAACCCCAAAAGCCCTCTATGAGCTCCTCTGCCAACCCCAGTACAGCGAAGAGATCGAGTGGAGCAAGATTCATCTTTTCTGGAGCGATGAACGGAGCGTTCCTCCCACCCACGAAGGCAGCAACTACCGCATGGCCATGAAGGCAGGCTTTGAAAAAATGCTCTTACTCCCTGAGCATATTCACCGGATGGAAGCTGAAGAAGAGATCGACAAAAACGCTCTCAAGTATGAGAAAAAAATCGTCAAAATTTTAAACGGCCAATCGTTCGACCTCGTGATGCTCGGCATGGGAGAAGACGGCCACACCGCTTCGCTATTCCCGCAAACCGACGCTCTCCATGCCAAAGGCCGTCTCGTTGTTGCCAACCATGTCCCCCAAAAAGAGACCTGGCGCATGACGCTGACCTTTGATTGCATCAACGATGCCGCCCATACCGTTTTCTATGTCCTTGGTCAATCGAAAGCCGAGATGATGGCCCGCGTCTTCTCAGAAAAGGCTGTTCTTCCGTGCCAAAAAGTTGGCACCCCTGACAACCCAGCTCTGTGGATTGCCGATCAGGCCGCCGCTTCATTGATCCCTAACATCTAAAACATACTGGCAATCAGTAACTTAAAAAATGTTATTTGTAATTAAGTTACACGTTAGATAAAATAATGAGTAACAGAGAGCCTGAAAAAGTGAAGCAAAGCAGCTCTGACATACTAAAAAAAATTAAAGAGCACCTCAGGAGAGGAACCTACGTTTTAAGAGCCCATGTTGTTCTAAGGCAAAAAGAGCGTCTAGTGCGATTACCTGACATACTGTATGTTCTCGAACATGGATGGCATGAGCAAGACAAAGATGTTTTCGATATAAAATATCAACACTGGAAACATGCAATACGTGGTAAGACTATTGATCATGTAGATTTGAGAGTAATCGTGGCATTTCACGAAGAAATGGCGATTGTTACTGTGATTAGGGTTTAAAAATGAAAAACATGAAGAAAAAAACATTTGTATATGAGGGCCTTGGATTCCCTATTAAACTGATCAATGCTCCTATGAAAAAGCTATTTGGGGAATGGTATCTTGACATCGATATGAACAAGCTTATGCTTGTTGTTTTTGGGATGCTTGCTCACAAATCAACCGCTCTCACTGGTGATGAGATAAGATTTATTCGAACGTATTTGAAAATGACAGCAGTAGAGTTTGGAAAAATCTTTGATGTTAGTCATGTGGCTGTTGTGAAGTGGGAAAATAACGAAAATAAAATTTCACCTGCTCTGGATTTTTACATCCGCCTTTACATACTCGACCATCTTAGCGCTAAAGACAAAGAATTCAGAGCCCTTTATCAACAACTCCCTCTGGGTCAGATTTCTAAAAGAGAAAAAAGAGCCATTCTCCCGCTGCCCGTTAGAAAGAGCCTATTCGCCTAGTTTTTTTGCAAATCCTAAATACTATTTTTAGAAATACGGCTAGCTGTTATCCTCTTCGTCAACCATTGAGGAAACCAATGACAACTGTTGCTGTTTTAGAAGCGGTCGCCCATTTACAACCAAGAATATCTACCTCTTCCATTGCTCCAGAGGTCGCTATGGCAAGTTGGACAGCGATTAAAAATTTTCCTGACATGGTGTACCCCTTCATGCAGACAAGCTTTTTTTGGGCTACAGGTTCGACCGCTTTTCTTGGACTTTCCATCATAACTACACTCGCGCTTGCTCGTATTCCTTCTTCGCAAAAATCTCCAGCAAGCGACTCCCCTAATCGATGGGACTGGGGCACCGTAGCTGCCTCTTCTTTTTGTATGTTTTATGCTTTGTTCAAATCAGTTTGTTTATTCATAAACCTTGGTGCCAGTAATCTTTGTTTTGTCGAAAAAATACCTCAAAGTATTACACACTTAAATCCTAGCTTAGCAGCTCCTGCGGAACTTGTTGTGGTCGGCTGGGCGATATTGAAACATTCTGTAACTAATTTTTCTTGTTTTAATCTGTGTATGCAACGTTCATTTATGTGGACGACAGTTAACATATCTATTGCGTTTGCAACGACCTTCATCGCTCTCAAATCCCAAAATCCAAATGAAGAGTCTACACAAACAAAGAACCGACTGAATAACATCACTCTTGGGTGCCTATCGCTCGCAGCTATAACCTCTCTTTGTGGCTATATTTACACAAAAACTTATGCGCCTATCCTTTCTTAAGCACAGAATACATTAGTGAAATTCCTAGAATCGTTCCAATCACGGCCAGCGAAACAAGCAGCGGAATGTAAATAACAAATGAAGCGAGCATCTTTACCCCGATAAACACCAAGATCGCTCCAAGGCCTATCTTTAAACGACTCAGCACGCTAAGCCATGGCTCCATGAGAAAGAAAAGTGATCGCAGCCCCAGCACTGCCAAAACGTTAGAAGTATACGCAATAAAAGGATCCTTGGTAATCGCAAGAACCGCAGGAACAGAATCCAACGCAAACAGCACATCCGACGTCTCAATCATCACCATCACCAAAAATAACGGCGTCAGGTAATTGAGCCCCTTCCTCTTAACAATCAGTTGATCTTTGACATAGTCTGTCGTCACTTTGAAATGACGTCTAATCCACCGGAGAATCCCACTTTCCTCTAAGAATTCTTCCTGCTTATCGAAGATCAACATCACGCCGGTATATCCAACGATCGCTCCCAGAAAATAAGTCACCCAATCGAACCGATTGATCAGTGCAACTCCTCCCAAAATCAGCCCTAGTCTCAGGACAAACGCCCCGACCACTCCGAAATAAAGCGCTTTATGCTGCAAGGCCTTCGGAACCTTAAAATAGGCAAAAATCATCAGGAAGACAAACAAGTTGTCGATGCTCAGCGATTTCTCCACGATATACGAAGTGAAAAACTCAATTCCCCTCTCGGAGCCCATCTGCAGAAAAATATAACCATTGAACAGCAGTGCAATGACAACACCAGCAACGCTCGAGATCAGCGCTGCTTTTTGCTTCATCTCTCTCTTGCGATAGATCAGCAAGTCCACGACCAGTAGAATCAGCACGAGAAGATGAAACCCAATCCAACGGCCCATATCTTTTCACATACTGCGTATCGGAATATTTTTGAAGACTCGACTTTGTCCGTTTTTTGGCGAGCAGATTTGCTTGCCAAAAAACGGACAAAGTCGAGAAGACAGTGGCCAACACAAAAGACATCTCTGACAAATAAAACTTTTGCTTGTGCTTAAATAAGTTTTAATAATAGAATTTTTTTTCGATAAGCAAGAGGTCCCAGGGCAAAGGGATGAGAAAAAGATTTCTAAACAGCCTTGCTGTGCAAGGCGAATTTTTTAAAAAAACAGGAGGCATTTATGGCAGGAAAAGTACCCCAAACAGGAAGTACAACAGGAGCAAACGTAGCACCAACATCTCTACCAGGAAGAGCTTACAATAGCTTCAAAGGTGGCGTTGGAGCAACACGTGACGCAATCGTTAGCGCAGCATCCGATTTTAAAACAAGAGGAGGAACAGTTTTGTCTGGAGCGTTTGGAACTCCAATCTCCTTTGTTTGGAACACAATCATCAAAGGATGCGCAGGAATGGTTCGTGACACGCTTTGGGGCAAAAAACCTCCTAATACCTTAATTGATATCGAGTTAAAGGGTTGGTTTGGTAAGTATCCAACAAAAATGGAGTTAGATGAGATCATTAAAAAGCGTATCCACACTCCAGAAGAATTAGAGAGAACTGGCAAATGCACTAAAGCTCAACTCCGTGAAAGAGGACATTTCAATATTGAAATACTCTATACTACCTGGACTGGAACACATAAGCACAATGGATCACTCAGAGATGCGATTGATGCTGGATACATCACAATAGATGATGCGATTTTGCACTATAAAGTCATCACGGAAGCAGAAGCGACTGCAGGCGGTTTATTCAAACTCAAAAAACCAACAACCGAAGTGAAAAAATAATTGTTTTGCTCTGTTCTTGCATGAACCCGGTATCTTCAGATGCCGGGTTTTTTTTATCTGTATTTCGGTTAAAATGATCTCGTATGCTAGTCCTAGGGATTGAAACCACATGCGATGAGACCGCTTGCGCTGTTGTGAAAGACGGTAAAGAAATTCTTTCAAACGTCATCGCTACCCAAACCGATCTCCACGCCATCTATGGCGGAGTCTATCCCGAGCTGGCTTGCAGGCGCCATTTTGAGCTGATCGTCCCGATCATCGATCAGGCCCTCAAAGAGGCAAATGTCATGAAAGGACAAATCGATTTGATCGCTGTTGCTTACGGTCCTGGCCTCATCGGCGCGTTATTGCTCGGAGTCCATGCTGCCAAATCACTCTCCCTGGCTTGGAATAAACCGTTGATCGGAGTCAATCACGTTGAAGCCCACCTTTATGCCGCTTGGATGGGATGTGAGAGTCCAGACTTTCCAGCGCTGGGCGTGGTGATTTCCGGAGGCCATACTTTCCTGGTGAAAATGGAGTCACTTGACCGGTACGAAATGATCGGCCAGACCGTTGATGATGCGATCGGGGAAGCGTTCGACAAGGTTGCTGTGCTACTCGATTTGTCTTACCCGGGCGGTCCTCAAATTGAACAACTTGCCCTTCATGGCGATCCGAAAAAGTTTCCTTTTAAAGCCAGCGTCGTCAAAGGACGGCCGTGGGACTTTTCTTTCAGCGGCCTCAAAACCAATGTCCTCTATACAGTGAAGGGACAGAACTGCGATAAAAAGGCCCCTAGCCAGATCAGTGAGCAGGATAAACCCCACATTGCAGCTGCGTTCCAAGAGGCAGCCCTCGGTGACATCGTCACCAAGGCTCTAGCTGCTGCCGATAAGTTTGGGTGCAAAATGATTTTTTTAGGCGGAGGCGTGACCCATAACCAAAGGCTCAGAGAACTTTTTAAAAACTCTCAAATCCCGGTCCATTGGCCGCCTCCCGGGCTTTCCTTGGATAATGGAGCGATGATTGCCGGCCTAGGGTATTACCTTTTTCTTCAAAGAGGCGGCCAAAGAGGCTACAAGGGCGACTCTCTTGACCTGGAACCAAGACCCCGAATCCGATTGTCTAAATGACAAAAATCGGCTAGAATGGCTTCATCTAAATTTGAGGTATATTTATGGCAAAATCTGGACGCGAGATCATCAAACTGAAAAGCACGGAAAGTCCTGAAGTCTATTGGACAAAACGGAACAAGAAAACGAAAACCGAACGGTTGGAGCTTAAAAAATACGATAAACGTCTGAAACGACACGTCGTATTCAAAGAAGCGAAGTAATTGTGTTTGAGTTGTCGATTCTCCGGAAGTATTTAATACCCCGGAAAAAGCAGCTATCCATGACGCTGATTGCCTTAATGTCGGTCAGCGTTATTTCTTTAGTGGTCTGGCTGATTGTTCTCTTTCTTTCAGTCACGGAAGGAATCGAAAAAACGTGGCTGCAAAAACTCACCTCGCTCAATGCTCCTCTAAGACTCACCCCCACCCAAAATTACTACTCTTCTTACTATTACCTTGCCGATTCGATCAGCGAAAGCTCCCACTACACCTCACGCAGTCTCAAAGAAAAGCTCCTCGGCCCCACCGATCCTCACAATGAAGCAATCGATGAAGCGATTCCTTCCTACTGGCCTAAACCGGAAAGAACTCCCGACGGGTCTCTTTCCGATCCAGTCAAAATCGCCGCTTCTATTCTCTCAGATCTTAAAAAAGAACAGACTGACATTGCCTACCAAGATTTTGAAATGAGCGGCGGAGTTCTCAAGCTTCAACTCGTCCGGCCCGCGGCTGGCGGAGGCGAAACACACTCTTTCTTAACCCAGGCTTCCTATCTCGCCTCTTTTGCCGATCAAAGCCCCTATATGAAGGAGCTGATCTCCCCGCCTTCTATGAAGGACCTGAACCACCTTTTTTTCCTTTGCCACTATGCGCCTGAAGCAAAAACTCAAGAACTCGGCTTCAATCCCTCTTTGTTTCAGAAAAAAGCTTCCGATTTGCTCTCGCAAATCGAAATCAAAACACTCAAAACAACAGGTGTCTTTCGTGTGCCACTGACGCTGCTTCCGGAAAATATTCCGATCCCTGCCAGCGCAACACTTAAAGGGAAAGACGTTGTCAGGTTTATGCTGATAACGACGGAAAGAGGTGAAAAAGGAATTCTGAAACGCGTAGGCTCCGATCTTTTTTGGAATGGCAAAGCCGTCTATTCCACACTGCCGATTTATTCAGAGCAAGAGATCTCATTCCAAGCCCAGCTGATCCAAAGCTCTCTAGCGACTGCTCAGAGACTCGATGATTTAAGATTTGACGTCCAAGGCTCTTTAAACAATATTCCCCTTAAAGGAGAAATTAACTGGATAGGCATCGAGATCAGTGCGGCCGATGTCAAAACTCATTTTGCCGAGCCTCCAAAATCAGCGCCCTTCTGGATTTACGGCATCGGACAAAAACTTGCTCTCCCGACCTTTTCTTCGCAGGAAAGGGGAATCATGCTCTCCAAACAATTCCAAGATAACGGCGTCCGGATTGGCGATCGAGGCTATATCGCCTATCCGGCAGCAACCGCAGGCGCGCTTCAAGAACAACGGCTCTCTGTCTTTGTCGCCGGCTTTTACGATCCTGGCGTTTTAGCTGTGGGCAACAAATGCCTCTTAGCTCCTGCCAATGTTGTCCATTTGATCAACACCACCAGCCAAGTCGAACATTTTGACAAAACAAGCTCGGCCGGCTTTGCCGTGTGGATCAAAGAGATCAAACAAGCCCCAGCTCTGGCAAAGAAATTGCAAGATCGGCTGAAAGACGCCGGTATCGATCAGTATTGGAAAGTCACCACCTATCAAGAGTACGACTTCGCCAAAGACCTCCTACAACAATTCCAAAGCGACCGATATTTGTTCACCTTGATCGGACTTGTCATCTTGCTTGTTGCCTGTTCTAATATCATTTCTTTCTTGGTCATCTTAGTGAACGATAAAAAGCAAGAGATCGGCATTTTGCAAGCGTTGGGAGCCTCCAGAAAAAGCGTTGCAATGATCTTCGGAGGTCTCGGAGCGGCTCTCGGAGTCTTGAGCAGTCTCGTCGGAGTCGGAGCAGCGCTGCTCACGCTGAAAAACCTCGATACACTCGTTCAATTCCTCAGCTTCTTGCAAGGCCGCGATGCGTTCAATACCGTGTTCTTCGGCTCCTCCCTGCCGCATGATTTAAGCTTCCAAGCCCTCCTCTTTGTCTTGGTGATCACTCCAATTTTGTCACTGATTGCTGGGCTGATTCCTGCATTGAAAGCCTGCCGTTTAAGCCCCTCTGCAATCTTGAGGTCCGAATGATCTTAAAAGCCAAAAATATCTCGAAAAAGTTCAAAACTCCTATTGAAGTCACTATCCTAAATCATATCTCACTAGAAGTGGGTGCAGGAGAAACCGTGGCGATCATGGGAAAATCGGGCGAGGGAAAAACAACGCTGCTCCATATTTTAGGAACGCTCGAGCCTGCGACAGAAGGATCGATCGAAATCTGTGGAACCGTTGCTTGCCCCTCAAATTGGCATGCTCTCCGCAACAAAAAAATCGGGTTTATTTTCCAAGCATATAACCTACTCGAAGACTACACTGTTTTAGAAAACGTGCTGATGCCGGCCAAAATCGGCAATCAAGATACCCGGCCCGGATCCGCCGCCTATCAAAGAGCCTTAGAGTTGCTCGAAGAAGTCGGCCTTGCACACCGTGCCCATTTCCCGGCAAAGCTGCTCTCGGGCGGGGAAAAACAACGGGCAGCGATCAGCCGCGCTTTTTTAAACGACCCCGCGCTCATCCTAGCCGATGAGCCGTCAGGCAATCTCGACCATGCCCATTCGATGATCATCTATCATCTGCTGCTGGGCGCTGCCCAAAAACGAGGCAAAGCCGTCGTGGTTGTCACCCACGATAGGGAACTTGCCATGCTATGCCAAAAAACCTATTTTCTCACGGACGGAGGCCTAAAATGAATCTACTCGTCATTGGAACTGGGTATGTCGGACTTGTCACCGGAGCTTGCCTCTCCGACATGGGCCACCATGTGATCTGCCTCGACATCGATGCAGAAAAAATCGCCGCTTTGCAAAACGGGATTATTCCGATCTATGAACCTGGTCTTCAAGAGATCGTTCAGCGCAATATGGCCGCAGGAAGGCTTAAATTCACAACGGACTATCAATCGGGTGTCAAAAACGCAAAAGTCTGTTTCATTGCCGTCCCTACACCCTCGAAAGAAGACGGCTCTTGCGATCTCTCGTATGTCCTCCAAGCGGCGACTGCGATTGCTAGAGCCATGACAGAGCCGATGATCATTGTGACAAAATCGACCGTTCCTGTCGGAACATCAAAACAGATCCGAGAAACAGTTACAGCTCATACAACAGTTCTGTTTGATGTCGTCTCTAACCCTGAGTTTCTCAAAGAAGGCGCCGCGATTGCCGACTGCATGAAACCCGACCGGATCATTCTGGGCGTTGAGTCTTCGCATGCCGCTCAGGTGATGCGAGAGATTTATGCGGCCTTTACCATCAATCACGACCGGATTCTCGTCATGGACAATGCCTCTGCCGAGATGACTAAATACGTCGCCAACGCGATGCTCGCTGCCCGCATTTCTTTTATGAATGAAATGGCCGGCCTCTGTGAACAGCTCGGGGCTAATATCAAACAGGTCAGAATCGGGATCGGCTCCGATCAACGGATCGGTTACAACTTCCTCTATGCGGGAGCCGGCTATGGCGGATCGTGCTTCCCGAAAGATATCCGGGCTTTGCAAGCCATGGCGCACGCTGTCGGTTATGAGACTCCTCTTTTGCGCGCTGTCGATACAATCAATGAACGGCAGAAAAAAGTGCTCGTGCAGAAAATGAAGAAACATTTCGGCTGCCTTGCAAATAAAACCATCGCTGTTTGGGGACTAACCTTTAAACCCGATACCGACGACCTCCGAGAAGCTCCGGCATTAAAGCTCATTGAAGAGCTTTTAGACCTCGGAGCGACTCTTAGACTCTATGATCCGATCGCCATGGTCAAAGCACAGAAAATTCTCATCCATCCCAATATCAGCTGGTGCCGCGATGAATATCATGCCGCCGAAGGGTCTCACGCAGTGGCCCTCGTCACCGAATGGAAGCAGTTTCGATTTGTCGATCTCGACCAAATTGCTGAGTCGATGCAAGTCAAAGCCTTCTTCGATGGGCGTAATCAATACAAAAAAGATGAAATGAACGCCAAAGGCTTCCATTATTTTGGAATTGGCGTATAATAAATTATTTTTAATCACTGTATTTCAAGAGTTTACATCCGACCAAAATACGATATATCGTAAAATGGTCGCGACCAAAATACGATATATCGTAAAATAGTCGTATGAAGCGAATTTATGAAGAACTCATCCGAAAGCATCTCTTAGAGCTGCGCCAAATGGTTTTTCTCATGGGACCCAGGCAGGTAGGGAAAACTACATTAAGCCACCAATCAGCGGCAAATTCTTTTTATTTTAGCTGGGACAATCCTGCTGATAGGGCTTTATTCATCGAAGGACCTAATGCTCTGGCAAAACAAGCAGGGCTTGAAGAAATCAAGGGTGGTACCCCCGTCTTGATTTTTGATGAAATTCACAAATTCGGAAAATGGAAGCTCTTCTTGAAAGGCTTTTTCGATGTCTATGAGAAAAAAACGAAGATCATTGTCACCGGCAGCGCCCGGCTAAATATCTATAAAAGAGGGGGCGATAGTTTGATGGGGCGATATTTCTATTACCGCATCCATCCTCTGTCAGTCGCAGAGATTGCAGCGCCGATACTCATCGATGAAGAAATCCGGCCGCCTTCTCCCATTCCTCCTGAAGATTGGACCGCCTTGATTACGTTTGGAGGTTTCCCCGAACCGTTTGCACAACGTTCCGATGCTTTTTCAAGACGGATTAAAGATCTCCGAAAAGATCAACTATTCCGAGAAGACATTCGAGACGGAACTCGTATTCAAGAGCTCGGACAACTCGAACTCCTCGCCGAGCTTCTCCGGTTGCAAGCGGCAGAGTCGATGGATTATCAATCTTTGGCAAAAAAAGTCCGAGTCTCTGTTGATACCGTTAGGCGATGGCTTGAAGTTCTCAAATCGTTCTACTATTGTTTTTCGATCAAACCTTGGTCTAAAAACATCAGCCGTTCTCTCATTAAAGAACCCAAACTCTATCTATGGGACTGGTCATTGATTGATGAAGAGGGGCACCGGCATGAAAATCTCGTTGCCAGCCATCTCCTAAAAGCAGTCCACTATTGGACCGACCGAGGCATGGGCGACTATGAACTCTACTATTTGCGAACTAAAGACAAGCTCGAGACCGATTTTCTCGTGACCAAAGACAAAAAGCCTTGGTTTCTCGTCGAAGTCAAAACAAAAGCAAAAGGACTCTCCCCTGCCCTTTTCCATTTCCAGCAAGAGACCGGCGCTCCTCATGCTTTCCAAGTCGCCTTCGATCTTCCCTTTGTCAATAAAAACTGCTTCGAGGAAAAAGGACCCATCCTTGTCCCCGCGCAAACATTTCTTTCTCAATTAGTTTGAGTTTGATTGCAATAAATGAAACAATATTTTATCTTTCATTGTTTATGAGAATTACGAAGAGAATTTTTGATATTCTGTTCAGCTTGGGCGCAATGGTTTTCTTTCTTCCGATCGGACTCTTTGCTGGCCTGCTCATCAAACTAACATCCCCGGGCTCCATTTTTTACAGCTCCAAAAGGGTGGGGAAAGACGGCCAGCCGATCTTTTGCTGGAAATTCCGGACGATGCATCAAGATGCGGATAAAAAACTCTTCCAGCTCTTAAGCGAAAATCCCAAGCTCAAACACGAATGGGATACTTACTTCAAACTCAAAGACGATCCCCGGGTCAGCGCCATTGGAAAAATCCTCCGTAAAACCTCATTGGACGAACTCCCTCAATTTTACAACGTCCTCAAAGGCGACCTTTCCGTCGTTGGCCCTCGGCCTGTCACAGAGGAAGAGATTCAAAAATATTTTGGGTCAAAAGCCTCAAAAATTCTCTCTGTCCGACCCGGCCTGACCGGCATCTGGCAAACCTCCGGCAGAAGCCTTCTCACGTTCGAGGAACGGATCCGCCTCGAAGAAAGCTACATCGATCAGCAATCCCTCTCTCTTGACCTCAGGATCATCTGCAAAACGATCCCCGCGATGTTCTTCACTAAAGGAGCTTTTTAATGTCACATTTTGAGAAAAGTGAACCATGACGATCCTAGTCATCGGCGGAGCCGGATACATTGGATCCCATGTATGCAAAGCACTGAGTGAGCGCGGCTTTGTTCCCGTTGTCCTGGACAATCTCTCAAATGGCCACGAGTGGGCTGTCAAATGGGGACCTTTTGTCAAAGGCGATATTTTAGACAATAAAACGCTCGATGCCGTTTTCACTAAGTACAAACCCATCGGCGTGATTCATCTGGCGTCGTTCATCGATGTCAGAGAAGCGGAGAAAAACCCCACAAAATATCATCGAAATAATGTCGAAGGAACCCGCCATCTTTTAGAAGCGATGGCCCGTCATGGAGTTGATCAACTCGTTTTCTCGAGCACAGCTGCCGTTTATGGGCACCCAGAAAAAACGCCCCTGACTGAAGAGATGGCAGGTAGGCCAATCAATGAATATGGAAAAACAAAATGGCTTGCCGAACAGCTCATCTCCCATTTTTATGAAAAGCATCAAATACGATCGGTTTGCCTCAGATATTTCAATGCAGCCGGAGCAGATGTCGTGGCCGGAATCGGCGAGGCCCATCAGCCTGAAACGCATTTGATCCCTGTGGCCATTGCAGCAGCCTTAGAACAAAAACCGGTCAAAATCTTTGGCACCGATCATCCAACTGCCGATGGAACTCCAATCCGTGATTACATTCACGTTTTGGATCTAGCTGAAGCCCATGTGCTTGCCCTCAAGTGGCTGATGAATGGCGGAACTAAGCTATCTGTGAACCTCGGCAGTGGCAAAGGCTACTCCGTGAAAGAGGTGATCGATGCCATTGAACAAAAAATCGGTCCTATCATACGTGAAATCACACCACGCAATCCTTATGATCCTCCTATTTTAATCGCTGACATTAGACTTGCGGAGCAAACGCTGGGATGGACCCCGCAAAAAAGCGATCTCGCCACGATTATCTCTTCTGCCTTAGAGTGGCATAAATAAACATTCCCACGCTGAAGCCTTTTACCACTCATGTTCATCTATACCATCATCAATTGTAGACTCCCAATCCTTCATGACTTCTTGCTGCGCAGGATCTGTTTTCATGTCAGCATATTCTTGACGCAACTGATTTTTTTGGCCTCTAGTTCCTTCTTGATAGCATCACTGACAAACTGACTCATCTCACGGTGTTTAACGTAAACATGCAACTCGTTAGAAACCTCTACTGGAATAGAGAAGGTCTGATTAACTTTTTTCCCTTGTGCTTGATGTTTTTTCATAACCCTATTATGATATATTAACTATTAGTTATGCTACGTACTATTTATAGAATTTAGCACCTAAAAATCAATGAGTTGAAGATATAGTGCTGAAAAATAAGCTTGTTATGCTTATGATCCCATTAAATGAGACAGGTCCCGTTATACTTTTCCTTCAGTCTGGGGTTGATCGCTGCACTTTTCACAAGCGCCTTTTTTCCCTATCTCCATTTATGTTTCTTTGCTCCCTTTTTAGCACTTGCTTACCATGCTTCTACTCTCTCCAAATCTTTATGGCTCTCGCTTCTTTGTGGGGTCATTCTGGACTCCGTCTCGTCCGAATTTCAGTTCGGTCTTCAGTCGCTCACATTTGTGCTGACAACGCTCGTGCTCTATCCACAGAAGAGGCATTTTTTTGAAGATAAACCTCTTGCTCTTTCGATTTTCACAGCAATTATCTCCAGCATTCTCACGGTTTTACAGTTTATTCTGGTCCATCTGTTCGACCGTGGGCTTCCTTTCTCAATACTCACAGTGCTGACCGATATCGTCTTTATGCCGATCGTCGATGGTTTGTATGCTTTTTTATGGTTTACATGTCCGATCAAACTGTATACTTACACAAAAAAAGTCGGATGGAAAAACCTCTTCCGCAAACCGCAGCATGAAGAAGAATAGTGAATATCTGACCGTTGCAATCGAAGCGGCTCTGCAAGCGGGCGATCTCCTGCGTAAAGGTTTTGGCACATCATTTGAAATCTCTTCCAAACCGGGACGACATAATCTCGTGACGCACTACGACAAAGCGGCAGAAGCCTCCATCTTTTCTTGCCTTATGAAACGGTTCCCAAACCATGGATTTATCGGAGAAGAGCAAGGAGCCTCAAAACAAGGCGACATCGTCTGGGTTGTTGATCCTCTGGATGGCACTGTTAACTTTGCCCATGGCATCCCTATTTTTGCCGTGAGTATTGCCGTAGTTGCTGAAAATCAAGTGACCGCTGCATGTATCTACCAGCCGATGACCCAGGAGCTGCTATGGGCAGAAAAAGGCAAAGGCGCCTTCCTCAACGGCACAGCTCTGCATGTCACGACGACGAGCTCTCTGGATGAAGCGATGCTCGCTACAGGATTTCCCTACAATGTTCATGAAGATCCTCTGCATTGCATTGAGACCTTTTCCAAAATGACACGCACAGGGGTTCCTATCCGACGTTTTGGATCGGCAGCGATTGATCTATCATATGTCGCCGCAGGAAGGTTCGATGCGTATTGGGAAGTCTCCTTGCAGCCGTGGGATTTTGCTGCAGGACTTCTTCTAGTGGAAGAGGCCGGAGGAAAAATCTCCCAATACGACGGCCTGCCTTGCGATCCTTTTAAAGCCAGCACAGTCTTAGCTTCCAATGGAGTGCTTCATAGCGCCATGCAAAAGGAAATCCGATGATTCTTCTCGATGGAAAAAAAGTAGCTGACCATCTCCTCAAAGAGGTCAAAAAGACCATTGGCATCTTCACACGCCCTCCGGGCCTTGCCTTTGTGATCGTTGGAGATAATCCCTCTTCTCAAACGTATGTGAAGATGAAGAAAAAAAAATGCACGGAGATCGGCATTGTCTCCAAAGATAAGAAATTCCCTGCCGATGCGACCGAAAAAGAACTCATTGCCTATATCCAAAAGCTCAATGCCGATCCGACTATCGATGGGATCCTCATTCAACAACCCCTGCCTCCTCACCTGCGGGCCTCGATTCTCATGGAAGCCGTCGATCCCGATAAGGACGTCGATGGATTCCATCCGATCAATATGGGCCGTCTGCTCCTAGGAGAGACTAACGGGTTCATCCCCTGTACCCCTAAAGGAATCCACCGACTTCTCCAATATTATAAAATTTCGCTCAGTGGCAAACATGTTGTCATCCTCGGCCGGAGCAATATTGTCGGCAAACCGCTCGCCGCTCTTTTAGTCCAAAAAAACCCCGCTGCCAACGCCACTGTGACAATAGCTCACACCGGAACAAAAAATCTCAAAGAGTTGACGCATTCAGCCGACATCTTGATCGCTGCCATGGGAAACCCCCATTTTGTCAAAGCCCCGATGATCAAAAAAGGAGCTATCGTGATCGATGTCGGCATCAACCGCAACGGGACCAAGATCATCGGCGATGTCGATTTTGAGCGAGTAGCGCCGCTATGCTCGCATATCACCCCCGTTCCAGGCGGCATCGGCCCCATGACAATTGCCATGTTGCTTTCCAATACAGCCCTAAGCATCGAACGAAAACACGCGTAATATTTCATCTTAATTTATTGAAAATAAGCGGGTTATGTTTTTTAATGTCTTTAAATCTGGTATCTTAAGAATAAGAAAGGAAAAGACTCGGGGTATATGTCTACAAGAAACAATTTATTCAGAATGACCATCGATATTCCTGCTGAAGATCATAAGCGATTAAAAGCTCTTGCCGCCGTTTTAGGAAAAAGCATGCGAGAATTAGTAGCTCATTGGATTCATGGGAATTTATACAGCGAAAATATTCCTAACGCGGAAACTCTTAAAGTTATGAATGACATTGAAAAAGGAAATGGGTTGATTGAGTCCAAAGATGCTCAAGATATTTTCCGAAAACTCGGAATTTAATGCTCATACCCAATTCACCATACTGTTTTTGAAAAAGAAGTTGAAAAAGTCAAAGAACCTATCCCTGTAAAATTTATGAAAAATTTACACGGTTCATTTTCAGATAGATATGACATAGCTGAGCGAGGACAATATCGGGACGGTGATATGGCCGAGCGAAGCTATGCCATAGATGCTGAAAAT
>DASUCX010000094.1:0-9101 GCA_036275855.1 Rhabdochlamydiaceae bacterium | reverse complement strand
GCGTCAAAGCCCCGCGGTTCGTCTATCAAAAAGGAGGCCGTATTAATAATACTGCCCTCTTTTTGATAGACAAACCCCGGGGCTTTGACGCAGGTCAAAATGAAAAAATTCACCGCCTCACAGTATAATCGATCGCTTTTTTGGGGAGTATCGGCAGGCCCAGCATACAGCTTATTCCTAAAACTCCAGCCGCCGCAGCCAATCAAGATTCCGTTTTCTTCCATCACATAGTAGGTTTGGTCTTCAACCAACTGTTTGTCTGGAACACAGACAAACTGAGAACAAGCATCGATCTGTTCTGGAGAATAATGGCCAATGCCTAAGATCTGCATCGACCGTTTCATCAACGCCTCGATAGAGGCTAGATCAGAGATCTTGGCAAGGAGGAGTGTCATGTCATCAAGAGAGAGGTCGGGTTCTCCAGGAATTTCTTCACTGTTTGGAGGAATTGCGCCCCGATGGCTCCGTCAATAACACGGTGATCGCCAGAGAGCGTCAGGCGCATGACTTTACCAGGCACAATGGCATGATCCTCGACAACAGCGCGATCTTCGATCGTACCAATCGCAACAAGGGCTGCTTGCGGAGGATTGATGATGCCAACGAAATCGGATACGCCGTACATGCCCAAGTTAGAAACCGTGAACGATCCCCCGACGTATTCTTCTCTCTGAAGTTTTCCGTCTTTTGCTTTTTGGGCGAGCATTTTAATTTCTGTAGAGATCTCTCCGAGGTTCTTATAATCGGCGTAGCGAATAATTGGAGTAATCAGGCCGTCACTCAGAGCGACGGCAACGGAGATATCAACTGTTTTGAATCGGATCAGCGTTTGGTCAGCAGAATTAAATCCGCTGTTGACTTCAGGATGGTCGCGGAGCGCAAGCGCACAGGCGCGGACAACGAAGTCATTGATGGAGATTTTGTGACCCATGCTTTTGAGCTGCTCCCTCGCATCGAGGAGTTTTTCTGCACGGATTTCCATAGTGACATAAAAGTGCGGGATGAAGGTCTTTGCCGCTTGGAGGCGCTGCGCGATGACTTTACGGATCGGAGACATTTTTTCTTCTTCGTAAGTGCCGGGAAGAGCGCTAGGGCGCTCATAGCGGCCGAAGGTCACTGAAAGATCGGGCTGGCCGAGATCGAGATCGGAACTAACAACCCGGTGGCCAGGTCCGGACCCTTTCACAGTTGAAAGGTCAATCCCTTTTTCTTTGGCGAGTTTTTTTGCCAGCGGAGAGGCGGGGATATAGCTGGGAGTCGTAGAAGAAGGAAAATCGTAATTTTTTAGTGGAGGCTCTGGAGTAAAGACAGGTTGAGAAAGAGCTGCTGCAACGGGAGCCGAAATGGAAGCTGGCACTTCGGCTTTTTGAGCTACAGCAGCAGCGGGGCCTGGATCAGTTTTGGGAGCAGCTTTGGGAGCGGCGCCTTCTGGTTTGTATCCTTCAATGCTTTCCTCTTTTTTCTCGGTAAAGATTCCAATGGGTTGATTGACCACAGCGCTTTCCCCTTCTTTGACGATGATTTTACGTAAATACCCTGCATCCAAAACGGCATGCTCAACAGTGGCTTTGTCGGTGGCAATCTCGAAAATGACTTCGCCGACTTTAACAAAATCACCTTCTTTTTTGCGCCATTTTGTAATCGTCCCTTCTTCCATCGTGGGAGAGAGTTTCGGCATTGTCAGGGTAAACGGCATAATAAATTATTATCCTCCAAAGCGAGTTTAGCAACGACCTCTAATATTTAACGATTCTAAAACAGCAGCAATGATCTTTTCAACTGTCGGCATCGTCTCGCGCTCGAGTGTCTTGGAATAAGGCATCGGAGTTTCTCCTTGCGAAATGCGTTTGATTGCAGCGTCGAGAAAACCAAAACAATGGTCTTGGATCTCATAGGCAACTTCAGCACAGATGCCGGTAAAATAATGACCCTCTTCGACAAGGACGGCGTGGTGGGTTTTGCGAACAGAATTGGCGACGGTCGCAATATCGAGAGGCTTAATCGTTCTGAGGTCGATCAGTTCAACGCGGATGCCGAGTTTGGCCAGCTCCTCCGCTGCTTTAATGCAAAGGAGCACCATCCGGCTATGCGCTACCAGCGTGATATGATCGCCTTCAATGACGACTTTAGCCTGTCCTATGGGGATGAGATATTCCTCAATAGGAATTTCCATCTTGTCGTTGTAGGTTAACTCGCTTTCTAAAAATAAAACGGGGTTGTTATTGCGGATCGCCGATTTCAGGAGGCCTTTTGCATCGTAGGGATTACTAGGAGCAATGATGATCAGCCCCGGAAGATTTCCATAGATCGCTTCAACGCAATGGGAGTGTTGCGAAGAGACCTGTGCCGCAGCGCCATTAGGGCCGCGGAAAACAATCGGAACTGAAAAACGGCTTCCGGACATGTAGTACATTTTCGCGGCGTTGGAAATAATCTGGTCAGCAGCGACAAAGGAAAAATTAAAACTCATGAACTCAACGATCGGCCTCAAGCCTGTCATGGCCGCGCCAATAGCTAATCCTGCAAACCCTTCTTCAGCAATGGGAGTGTCGATGACGCGCTCAGGGCCCCACTTTGCAAGCATCCCTTTGGTGACTTTATAAGCGCCGTTATATTCTGCGACCTCTTCTCCGATAATCAAGACGCGCGAGTCGCGTGCCATTTCTTCATCCATGGCCTGTCGGAGGGCTTCGCGCATTTCAACCGTTTGCATCATGGTCATGGTGCGAATACATCCTCCCCTAATGTCATCGGATCAGGCCAAGGGCTTTCATCGGCAAATTTCATGGCAGCGACAACCAGTTCTTTTTGCTCTTTGTCCATGGCTTCATATTCAGCTTCGGTGATCAGCCCGTTTTCGGAAAGCGTTTTGTAAAATGACAAGATTGGATCTTTTTCCATGCATTTGGCAAGTTCTTCTTTCGAACGATAGAGTCCCGGATCGGAAATCGAATGGCCTTTGAAACGCTCTGTCAACACTTCGACAAGCACAGGGCGAGACGTTTGTTTCGTCTCTTCAAAAATATGGGAAAAACCGGCAAAGCAGTTGAAAAAGTCCATGCCGTCGATCGAATACCCTTTCATGTTGTAGGAAGGCGCTTGTTTTTCTGCGATCGGCTGCGCGCAGATGGCGCGGCTGACAGCCGTTCCCATGCCCCATTGGTTATTTTCAATGACATAGATGCATGGAAGGTCCCACAACGAAGCGATGTTGAGAGATTCGTGAAGAGCGCCTTGAGCGACAGCTCCCTCTCCCATGAAGCAGACGGCAACGCCGT
Source organism: Rhabdochlamydiaceae bacterium (assembly GCA_036275855.1). GTDB lineage: Bacteria > Chlamydiota > Chlamydiia > Chlamydiales > Rhabdochlamydiaceae > PALSA-1444. The sequence continues at coordinate 5,823 of DASUCX010000094.1, read as the reverse complement.
CTTGTTTGAGATACTTTATCGAAAAGGCAGCACCCGTGGCAATCGGCACTTGACCTGTGACAATCCCAAAGCCCCCTAGCATCCGCTCCGTATAAAAATGCATCGAACCGCCGCGGCCTTTGGCATTGCCGGTCGCACGACCATAGAGTTCTGCCATGAGTTCATTGGGAGTCGCTCCTAAAAGCAGCGCTAAAGCATGGCACCGGTAAGAGGTGATCCACCATTGTTTCTTCCCCATGATTTGTACAGCTGCGGTTTGGATCGGCTCCTGCCCCATATAAGAGTGGAAAAATCCCCCCACTTTGCCTTGGAGATAGGCGGACTCCGCGCGGATTTCGAAGTTGCGGACGAGAAGCATCTGCTTTAAGCAATGGACAAGTGTCTCTTTTCCGATTTTTTTGATGAGACTCTTCGTATCGCTCGGAAAAAAATGGTACTCGATTAGTCCTTGTTTCATTCTCTCCTAAAAAATATTCGGCATCGGGCTTGTTTTCATCGCCCCGGGCAGAGCATGCGGATTATTGGTCACGGGCACTGTCAATGTCGCAGTATCTTCAGGTCCTGCTTCATAACACCCTGTGAACACAAAACAAATCGCTAAAAAGACAACTATTTTTTTCATCACAAAACACCAGTATATCTAAAATTCGATTTTTTGGATTCAGCGTTTTTTAGAAATGTTATACACAAATGAATTCAAAAGTTGGGAATTTGGCAAGGAGGTGTCCTGAATTTGAAGCAGGCGTAGCCGGCGCCGAAGCAGCTCAACTTGAATAAGTTGAGCGATGCAGGCGGGTTCAAAGGCAGTGACAAGCCGACGCAGCCAAAAACCAATTTTTGATTTCATTTGTGTATATAGCGATTTTTTGGGCGCATAGGCGCGTATGCGCTTAAAGGGATGCAGCGAAGCTTAATCGTGTGAAATTGTCCTTTATACACGGAGGCTAAAGCGATATCTTGAATGACAAGAGCATTCTCGTAGTTAATCTCAGATGCCTCATTGGTGAAATTAAACGAGCCCGTCCACACCCTGTCCGACCCAAAGACACAAAATTTATTATGCATGAGAGGCCGGTGGGCAATTTTTCTTTTGAACCTGTCGGGATCCCAGACATGAATAGGAATGCCCACACTTGCAAATTTTTGCAGCTGAGCTTTGATCTTCACAGAAAAACGGTCGACCACAATCTCAACATCGACTCCCCTCCTTTTTGCTTCGATTAACGCCTCTGCGATACCGCGATGTGTAAAATTATAAATGCAAACACAGATGCTTTGGGTTTCTTTATTGATCTCGTCAATCAATCGTTTATCAAGCTGATCTTCAGGAGAAAAATAAACCGTGGCATCCCGAGTGATTGCTGATCCCGAAACAGGAGCAGCCATCAATATCAGAGCAAAAAATAGGAGTTGAAAGATTACCATGCAGATCGATTAATATAGGCAGTATTATGCCATCTCGCACGATTTATTACGATACTGAAACCACGGGCGTTAGACCCGACAAAGACCGGATCATTGAGATCGCAGCGTATGACCCTGAGCGCGATGCCAAATTTGTGCAATTTGTCAATCCTGGCTGCCCGATTCCAGCAGAGTCGACACAGATCACAGGGATTACCGATGAGATGGTCTGTAACGCGCCGAATTTCGATGTTGTCGGCCGAAATTTCATCGAATTTTGCGGACCTGATGCGATTTTAATTGCGCACAACAACGAGCGGTTCGACAAGCCGTTCCTGGAAGCAGAAGGAGCCCGCAGCAATCTCTTATTTCCTTCCTGGCGATATCTCGATACGTTAAAATGGTCGCGCAAATACCGGTCAGATCTTCCTAGCCATGCGTTGCAAGCGCTGCGCGAAGCATTAGGCTTTGAGGCCAATCAAGCCCACCGTGCGCTCGACGACGTCATCATGCTTCACAAGATTTTTTCGACCATGATCGATGATCTTTCCATGGAAACCGTTTTCGAACTTCTATCTCAACAGACCGAAGTCAATCGGATGCCGTTTGGTAAATATCAAGGACGGATGCTCTCAGAAGTCCCTCCTGACTATTTCGCCTGGCTCAAAAACAGCGGCGCGCTTGATAAGTCTGATAATAAAGAGCTCAAAGATGCGCTCCTTAAGATGAGCCTTATCTCTTGATTCTAAAAAGCATAACCCATTCTTCCGTAGAATTGATTAGAATTGTAGCCGCTCCCAAATTCTCCGTTATAACTAATCGATGCAAAACCGTTCCAGTTTGTTTGCCAATAAAGCTCTACGCCGGGAGAAACAAGGCTTTGCTGGGCGGTAAAGGCCTCGACAACAAAGGATGCTGGAGCATTGACAATGGCCGCATTGATGCGGCCGACATGATGTGGTTTTTTGTAGACGTAGCTTAACTTCCCTTGCACAATAAAAATTCCCCAATCACAGGTGGTTGTATTATACACATTGAGACCTGTTTCGAATCGAAGCATCCAGGAAGTTCTAGAAGAGAATTTCATATTGTACGGAGCCGCTCCTTTTTCTTTATAGCTTGGATCCCATTCATAGACCCAGTCCAGGACACCGAAGGGTTCGATGGTGACGGTATTGATATTGAAATCGTATCCCATACCAAAATGGAGATCGAGTTGCTCAGCATTGTAAGAGCTTTTTGCCGCCTTTTTAAACCCTGGAAAGGAAATAGTACGTTTTTGATCAACACGCATATATTCGCCCCAAACGGCAGCGTCGATGAAGAAATCCGAAAAATACTTCGTTCCGTAGATGCTGAGATAACCTGCATCTAAGTGACTATTTCCCATCGAATGGTGTTCATCAATCGATGAGAATGCGTATCCAACAAGTGTTCCAACGTAGCCTTGATCGGTATTGCCATAATCGTAGGCCGCAAAAAAGCCGCCGCTGTTGAAATTAAAGGCGGGTGTTTGATCTTGCCAGTTTTGATGGCTGAACTGGCCAAAACCCATTCCCCAAATTTTTGAATGCGTCTCTTTGGGCAGACCATACATCGTTTTGCGCGGGGATTGGCGATTAGGAGCTTGAGTGAATGCTAAAGCATCATTGGATGCTACGTAGGCCGTTTCATTTGCATAATTATTTCTGCGTTGATTGTGAGCAAGGCGCCATTTGTTAAAATGAGAATTGAGCGATTCGGAAAACATGAACATCACGTTTAGCGCAGCAAATGTAGGAATCGAATTTCTAGAGGGACTAATGGCTTCAAGAGCTTTACGGTATTGAGAAGGAGACAGGCCATTTAAAAGGACAAATTGATCTATCAGTCCCAACTCAGCAGCGTCAGGTGCTAGGCGATTGAGATAATTAGCAATTTTTAAGTTGTTGCCTCCGAGGCCTGCCGTAGAAAGAAAAAGTGGATCATTAGGGGGAAAACCTAAAAAATCAAATTGCACAAACGTCGGACTTCCAATCGGTAGATAGGAGAGTGAATAATTTGGAGCTCTTCCTGTAAATGCAACCGAATCAAAGGTCCCTGTAATGCCAGATGAAGTAAGGACAGTATACGATCCAGGCGTTGCGCTAGGATCTAAATCGATCTCTAAAAGACCCGCTAACGTTGCGGTATTATTAACATGGACTAAAGATGTGCCGGTGGAATCGATTTCGATGTGGACGAGGCTGCCCGGAGTGTTACTGATTGGATCCGCTGAACTTAATTCCAGACTGCCTAAGGTGAGCGTTCCTCCGGTGTCTGGAGAGATCGTCCCAGAATTGACAAAGACGTCTCCTGTCAATACCCCAGTCCCGCTGAGCGTCCCTCTCTGCGAGCTAAAAGAAATGTCTCTACACACCTGAATGCTTGCTTCATCGATCTCACCATTCACTTTGAAGTTCGCATTGTTGATTGTGACACTCCCTTGATAATCGGTCGTACCGTTGTAAACGACAGTTCCATTTCCTTTAACAAAGACAGCCGTTCCTCCAGCGCCGAAATTCGTATCATCAACAAACGCAACTTGATCGCCAAGTGTTAATAGATCGTTACCATCATTTGCCAAGAAGGTAAGAGAAGCATTTTGTCGCAAGAAAATACTATTTCCCAAGGCTGATCCAGCAGTACCATCTGTACCGCCGCTTCCGTTGCTCATTCCACCGTTTCCGGCTTGTGTCGTCGTGCTAGATGTATTGAAAATTGTTGGAATCCCAGATATGGCTTGTATGGTGAATACCGCATTGCTATCAACAAAGATTGCACCTCCAAGGCCGCTTCCACCACCACCTCCTCCTCCCCCAAAGCCCGATCCGAAGCCATTAGCACCAGATCCTCCAGCTCCGCCGCCGAGACTTCCTGTATCAGATCCACCCATGGAGGAACTGCCGCTGTTAGAAGGTCCGCCGCCGCCTCCACCTCCTCCTCCAAGAGAGTTACCGCCGCCCGCAAGTGTTGTTCCAGATTGATCGGCTCCGCCGCCACCGCCACCGCCGCCAACTCCTCCCGTGCCACCTTTGACAGTATAAGCAACGTCAGATGCACCGGTGCCAGCACCGCCGCCACCACCACCACCATAGCCACCACTCCCGGCTTGCCCGTCAATGAAATTTGTAAAACTTGTTATTACAACTCCGCCACCACCGCCGCCGCCGCCATCTCCTCCATTACCTCCGGAAGGTGTAATGGTATTTCCCGGTGGTGTTGAGCCTTCAGGTAGATTTCCGTTCGTCCCCTGGCTTCCTCCACCGCCTCCTCCAGCAGGTGACCCGCTTCCACCACCACCGCCTCCCAAAAAGTTTCCTCCAACGTTGCCTCCCCCGCCAGGACCAGCTGCAGTCATGATATCATAACCATTTCCATCACTTCCTGTGCTATTATCCGAACCGCCAATCCCTAGATTCGTAAGCATCCCCATAGTGGCGCGAGTTCCTAGGCCACCACCACCGCCACCGCCTCCACCGGTTGGGTCTGAATTGTTAAGAGTGACATTTCCACCATCTCCACCAAAGCCACCGCCACCTCCTCCTCCTGTGCTTCCAATTGTTGTAATAGAACCGCCATCTCCACCAAAGCCGCCGCCGCCACCGCCGCCTTCATCACCTGTAGGAGTGTTGGTTAAATAACTTCCTCCATTTCCACCCACAGCAGAGCAGTTGTTAATCTCGACGTTCATCAAAGTAATTGAAGGATTCGATCCATTTAAAAAGAACTCGGGTGCGTAAATAGCTCCCCCTGCACCCATGCCGCCGCCGCCGCCTGAAGTCCCATCTCCGCCATTGCCTCCTTTGGCGGTCAGATTTTGAAAGACCATGTTTTGGATCGTCACATTCCCATTGGGAATGAAAAATCCGCTGTAAGCGCCGCTGTTACCATCAATGGTGACAGTAGGAATAGAGCCTGGGTTGCCAATCGTGATAGTCACAGCATTGGATGAGTTGTTAATGAGCGGCAACGTTCCGTTGAGTGTAATCGTCATTGGAAAGTCAAAAACAATCGCATAATCATCGGGTGATGTGTTTAAGCCTTGGTTCATCGTATTCAAGCAAGATCTCAGATCGCCCGGGTCACCGGTAGTGCCCGGACTATTGTCAGAGCTGAGTGATACATGGAGCGTTGTTAAGGCAAACAAGGAATGGGAGGTGAACAGAAAAATCAAATGCTTGAACATGGGGAAGACCTATAATTCTTTTCATCCTATGGTTTTAAAAAAATTTATTCAATTCATAAAACTGGGGAGCGCGGTGACTTCGATTTTTTTAAAAGTGAAGTGAGGTCTCATAGCAAATGCGATCGTTGCGTACCGAACTTTACCACTTTGTGCAACAAGGTGAGGGGTCGGGTAGATAGAAAATTCTGTGAGGAACTCTCCCGGGATGAGTA
>DASUCX010000093.1:0-3039 GCA_036275855.1 Rhabdochlamydiaceae bacterium | reverse complement strand
TAATCATTATATTATTAATTACATTAATTGAATTTATATAAATAAAGATATAAAATATATACACAAAAAAAGAAAAAGAGGAATTAAAATGTCTATAAACGCAGCAGTAATTAGTTTACGAGCAGCAATACAAAATTTTTTTCCAACAATACTACGCAACCCCACCATTAGAAACACACCTGTAATAATGACTGGAGGAATAGATACCCCGGAAGTAAAAAGAAGCGCCCAAGCTGTTCTACAGGCTCGAGCACGCAAAGCTGAATCGAAGCAGCAACCTTTGCCTAGTAGTCGTGTTGTTGTTCCAGCCCCAACCTCGACAAACCTCAAAAAGGTTCAAAAAATTGTTACACCTAATCGGCATAACCTTTACGGCCGTGTCTCCATCGACCGAGATACGCTCATCGACAGTGCTGTCATCGGCTCTATGGCAATTGGCAGTGCTTTTGTAGCCTTATCTGCAAAAGGAGGAACATTAGCTGCATCGAAACTCGTTACAGCCAACGTCATTGCATTTTTAAAACCGGGAATCACCATTTGCAGCTTCGCCCTCAAAACAGGGATGTTTGTTACAATGAAGACCATCGTTCCTGTTGTCACAGGCGTCCTCATGCCGGCTGTACTGCCAGTTGTTGTCTCAGGAGCATTAATTCTCATGATGTTCTATCTTGTTAACAAAGTGATCAAAAAAATAGAAAGTTCTCTTCAAGCCGGATTAACGACCGTGAAAGATGCTGTGACAGACCTGCCAGGAACGGTCCTTCGACAAGTCCCGGGCAATGGAATCTTCACCTCAATCTTTCAAAATAAGATCGAAAAAGCTAACAGAGCTTCTGGAGCTCTTGCAGAATTTGAAAAGATGCGCGATGCAACAACAGGTGATCAAAAAGCGGGTGCTGAAACAGCGATCGCTACGCTTAAAGGCGAAATAACGCCTGACTGGGCCACTCTGGAACCTTCAAAAGGCTTAGCCGATATCTTGGAGAAGCCTCGACCTCACCCAACACGCTCACGAATGCACACCCGAGAGTATCTTCGGGCTCAAGCTAAAGAATCCAACGCTTAACACAAGTTAATATCCTCCGAAGGCCTCTTTCCTAAGAGGCCTTTTTCATTCCCCTATAAAACCTATTTCCTATAATTTGAAAATATGAAGAAAGTTGCTTTGCTTTCTATTTTGGCTTGTTCGGCTTTGCTAGCAACTGACCCCTACAAATACCCTCCGACCAGAGATTGGATTGCGGAACTCCGTGCCGGCGCTTTTATCCCCACCGGACATTTGATCCAAGAGAGATTTGGCCATGCATGGATTGAAGGCGAAGCAGAGTTTACCTATCGCTTTAAAAGACATTGGGGAGTTTGGGGCAATGCAGGATATTCCTTTAAAAATGGCCATAGCCCCTTTCACCACACAGCCCATCTATCGATCATTCCTGTCAGCGCCGGGCTCAAATATATCTTCTGCTCCCATAAGATACGGCCCTATTTGGGAATTGGGCCTTGTTATACCTTTGTCCATTTCAAAAATTACTCTCCATTGACACGGAGAAAAATCTATAAAAACAGATGGGGATTTGCTGCTAAATCAGGAATCTACTTCGATCTCCCCCGACACTGGGTACTAGATCTCTTCGTCGACTATTACTACCAGGAGATCAGCTTTTTGAGAGCGAAGAAAGTCAATCTCGGCGGGTTTAGGGCTGGGATCGGCTTAGGATACAACTTTTAGAGATCTGCTTTAAAATACTCTTGATAATCTACGGCAAAGGCTGCAAAAACTTTAATGATCGCCGGATCGATCTGATCTGTGTCATAAACAACAACATCCCAATGGTCGACTTGATCTCTGACAAAATTTCTGGTTAACCGGGCAAAGATATGGTTTTCCTTCTCTGGATGGACAATCGCAATCCCAGCATTAGTCTTTTTGATGAATCGAGAATTTATACCTATGGTCGTGATGATGTCCATGCTCATGCCCATGCACATGTTGGGGGTCGCATACCGCACGCCCAGTCAAAACCGCAAAACCTAAGACTAACAAAATACCGCATCTTTTCATGAAATCCTCCATTTTTTCTTTACTAATTGCAACATTGATTTTTCTTTGGTACAATGGCCGCATGATTCACGATTTGGAAAAACTTTTTAAGGATGCCGCTAATCCCGAGCTTGCTTCAAGGCAATCGGCTTATATGAGAAATTTATTCCCCTTTTTAGGCATTACAAAACCCCAAAGAGAACTTTTAGAAAAAGGGATTTTCAAGACAACCAACATCCAAGACCTCGCCTCTTTGGAAAAGCTCCTCTTAAAACTCTGGAAACAGGATCACAGAGAGTTCCATTACACAGCTCTTTGCCTTGCCCAAAGACATCGAAAGCTACTGACTCCTAAAATTCTTCCAACTCTTGAAAAGATGATCCGAACCAACTCCTGGTGGGATACTGTCGACACCCTTGCTCCCAATCTTGTCGGACATCTTGTCAAAACCCATCCTGAACTGGCAAAGCTCATGGATCAGTGGATTGAAGATCCTTATCTCTGGATCCGTAGAGCCGCTCTCCTCCACCAACTCCGCTGGAAAGAAATGACCGATGAAGAAATACTCTTTAAGTATTGTCAAAAGACCATGCATGAAAAAGAGTTTTTCATCCGGAAAGCGATCGGCTGGGTTTTGAGGGAATACTCGAAAACCAATCCTCGCTCGGTGAAAAAATTCATCGCAAAGCACCAATCGAGTTTAAGCCCGCTTTCCATTCGGGAAGGAAGTAAATACATTTAAGACCTCTTGCGTAACTCAAGGTTCGTCGATTTTCGGGATTATTTTGGCCTATTTTCGATTTTTTTCGCGGGGGTCATATACGCGAGTTGATATTATACCATTTATCAAAAATAACGTTTGGTTTTGCTACGTCAGCTCTGCAACAAATTTTTGGTCTTCACTCGCGCCTTGCTATTCAGCAATGGTCGCTCGCTCCAGACTCAAAAATTTGTGCAGCTTCCTTGCATAACTAAACGTTATTTTTGATAAATGGTAT
>DASUCX010000092.1:0-14392 GCA_036275855.1 Rhabdochlamydiaceae bacterium | reverse complement strand
AAGGTAAATCTCCATTCTAACTTGAAAAGCCGTTTTGGGGTAAGTATTCCAGGCGAAGAAAGGTATAGTCTCCTTCGAGAAAAGTACAATGCAATTCTTCTGTCCAAACTTCCTCCAGCTCCAAAGCCGTCGATTGGCTTTGATTAGGAAAATATTTTTAAAGTTTTTAGAAGCTTGCAATTGAGCTTTTGAGGTCAGTCTGAAGAACTATTTCCAAAATGGAAGCAGTTCCTATTTTTTGATCTTCTTAAGCACTTTTTTAAATTCCTTGAATTTGTCGAAGTGACTCTCAGCTTTTGCCCAACGCTCTATTTCTTGAAGATCAACTTTTTGATCTTGAAAAACCATAATAGCTTGCTCTAGAGCTTGCCTATCATCCCAGTGAAAAAAGCTAGCAAGCCGATCTTTGATACAATCAGTGGGAGTGAGTAATTCTACTTGGCCAAATGGAGTATGTAGAGTTTTAAAACGATGAACGAGCTCTTCTCCTACAGCGACGGGAGGAGTTACAAATTCGATGAAATAAGGGCAGTCTGAACGTGAAAAATATTTGCCTTTAAGCTCAAACCCGAGTTCTAAAAGCGCTTCTTTGATTTTGCCTCTTGTTTCATAGGTGACAAAGTCAAGGTCATAGGATAGATAACGACTGCCCGAATAGATGGCCACGCATGCACCGCCTACTAAAACTGTTTTCATATTATGTTCAGTAAATTTAGTGTGAACCAGTGCTGCCAGATCAGCGATTGAGATCGTTTTAAAGTCTATGGTGGTCATGACAACGGCTTTCCTGTACGGCGTGGCCGTTTTCTATCCGGTGTTTCATAGTATTTTTTCTTGATCTCTTCCGGAAGAGTTTCATAAACGCGTTGTAGTAAAGAACGTAATTCTTCGAGGAAGAGATATCGAGGGTTAAATTGGAAAACTCTTGTTTTTCCCATGAGGGTACTGACAAGAATTCCACCCTTTTCAAGTCGTAGTAGGGCCTGTTGCATGGGAGAAAGGGTGGACTGAAATTGTTTTTTCAGCTGCAAGGCATAACACGTTTTGTTTTGAAGCAGATAGAAAAGAACCCTTTCAATGGATTCATTCCCAAAAAGAGCCTCTAGCATTGATTACCTCTATTTAAGGTAATATTACCGCAATTTGCGGTACAAGTCAAGAAGGTGTTTTGGGACACAGATGGGACAGCAACACCTTGAAGTTATTCAAAGCACCCAACAGATAACAATTATTACTTTAATGCAAGTTGTTTTCTTTTAGCTTGTTAAGCATTGAAATGGGTTGTGATGGATTGGATTCCAGCCGACTGTAAATCCCTCGTCTCACGACTACGTCAGTTCGAGTCTGACCGCCCCCAAGTTCTCTATGAAAAACGTCTTATATTTTGATTTGAAAATACAAGTTTTTTTACCGGATTTTTCGCGAAAATTACGCATTTGAGAAAAGTTTTGATAGCTGAGTTAAAGGATAACGGGTTGCATAAGTCATTTGATCTGGTAACCACCCAAGCTAGGAAAAGAATGTAAATGATCCCACTAAAAGATTTTTGCAGCAGTATAATAGCGAATCATTTCGCTCTGCCTACTATACCAATACAATACAGTCTTCTGACCTCAATAGCCATTGCCGCAATGAGTCGTTGCCTTCCAGCCATTACTCGATCTGAGTGGCATGATGATGGTATAAGTTGGTATATGGGAAGATGGGTTGGAATCAAATTCACAATTATTCCTCGAATAGCTCTAGAATACTGTCTCTTATATTTGCTGAAAAAGCAAGGCTATTTTCCTTGCTCTATCAATGCAGCGCTTTTATACTCTGCTTTTTCGCGTATTGTAGTCGGAACATATTTTCTAGAGCCAACCGTTCGTTTCGTTGCTTCATCCGTATTATCAGAGGATAATTTCAAATGGTTTGCAGGCAAGTTTCTGGATTCAGCTGAACAAAGCAATTTAAGAAAAGGAGAAGGTAAACCCTATATAGTCAACTGGAAAAAAAGAGTAATTCTCTTATTCCCAATTCTTCCAGCGGAGAATATTTTTGTCCCTTTGCCGCTTCAAGGTTTGATTTTAATCGGTATTGGCAAGCTTCTTTCGCTAGCTATTAACTCCCGGCCCTAGAAAGTTACTTACTATACACAAAGACCTCAAAAGATTGAATCGAAGTAGGTTTGTCTCCTCCTTCTGAGCCAATCCGTTGTTTCTAGGCGATCGCCCTTCTCTGTGGAAAACCGCTAACATGTATTGATGGTCGAGTTTTTCTTAATGCCGGTTTAATTTCTATGTCATACCCAAGTGCGACGAGAAATTTCATCAGTCTGTCAAGAGTAAATTCCGATAAAATTCCTCTTACAATCTTTGAAACTTTTGGTTGATCAATTTCCATTAAATCAGCGGCTTCTTTTTGACTGAGTTTTCTTTTTTTAATAAACGCTTTAATTAAGTAAGCAAGATCCCATTTTGCATTTGCTTCTTCTGCATTAGGATATCCAAAATCTGCATATATATTTCCAGAGCTGACGGTATATTCAACTTTTTTTCCCTTCGAAAACTCTTTTTTGTTATTTTTTTTTGCTTTTTTTGCCATATTCCTCCTCATAATGCTGAGCAGCCCATTTTAGTCTTTGCTCTATAAGCTCTTTTTCTTCTTTGGGTGTTTTAATGCCACTCTTGCTTTTCTTTTGAAAAACATGAATCACATAGACCACTTCTGGGTATCGAACTGTGTAGATTTCTCTGTATGCATTCCCTCTATGATTGCCAACAACTTCAAAGACACCACTTCCATGATGTTTGAATGGTTTAGCATCTTCATGCATTCCACCTAAAAGAGCTGTCTTTAGAGCTGAAGCAAACAGGTCTTGTATCTCCAGTGGCATCTTTGTAGCATCTTTCTGAGACGATCCCAAATATATTAGCTTTCTGTGCGATATCGTTGTCATTTTTATCTAAAATTGATTATGCCAATAATAGCATATTATTGGCAACAAAAATTGTGTTAACTATTGATTGTTAATAGTTTGAATCTGGGCGCATCGGCTCTTCCGCAATGAAAGACGCAGGGGTATAAAATCCATCCTTTCCTGCATAGAAAAAAAGGATGTGTTCAGCGGAAAATATTAAAAGAGTATGAAGAAGTTCGGAAGAGAAAGCTGGGTGAAAATTTTGAAGGCCGTACATGCTAAAGTATTGCCTTTGACATTACGCAAATTTTACGCAAACGAGAGCATAAAACTGGCGTAAAAGAGGTGAGCTGAGTAGAATTTGCTAGAATACTCTATAGAGGCAGTGTGAGCTGGATTAATCTGGTTAAAGAATTCCGTACGTCTGTAAATCCCTCGTCTCACGACTTCGTCAGTTCGAGTCTGACCGCCCCCAATCTTCTCTATGAAATTCAACATGAATTTTAGATTGAAAACCCCCTCTTTTTTAAGCTGGTTTTTTGCAAAAATTACGCATTTAAATTTTTTCTTGGTGGGAGTCTTAATGAATTCATTAGGTTATGGAACGGAAGTTTTAGATCTAGAGAAAAAAATAAAAGAGGTTGAACAGAACCTTCTTCCTGCTGTGCAAATTGCCAATCAACCGCCTAATCAATATAGCATAGACGAACGTATGGCTAAGTACCGCATTCCTTCCATTAGCATCGCTGTTATTAACGAGGGTAAGTTAGAGTGGGCCAAAGCTTATGGTGTAAAGAAAAGAGAATCCGATAATAGAGCATCAACTGTTACACTTTACCAAGCAGGCTCAGTTAGTAAACCCGTTGCAGCAGTGGGTGCCTTAATTTTAGTGCAAGAAGGCAGAATTAATCTCGATGATAATATTAACGAGATATTAACTTCTTGGCAGGTGCCTTTGAATGAGTACACCAAACGTCGCTCCGTGACGCTGTGCCATCTGTTAAACCATAGTGCTGGATTCAATGTGATTGGATTCGATGGATATCGAAATAAAGACAAACTTCCATCTTTATTCGAGATTTTAGAGGGTCTTAACCCTGCAAACAATCCTTCTATTCATGTTGGATTTGTGCCTGGGACAACCATGAGCTATTCAGGAGGAGGCTATGTTGTTCTGCAGCAGCTTATAGAAGACGTTAAGCAGCAATTATTTTGCGAGTTTATGCAGCAACATTTGCTATTGCCACTTCATATGCTAAACAGCACCTTTGAATGTCCTCTGCCATCTCAATATGCAGCAGAAGCTGCTTATGCTCATCCTGGAGGAAATGAAATGGAAGGGGGATGTAAAAATTATCCAGAAAGTGCTACGGCAGGGCTTTGGACAACGCCAACCGATTTGTCTAAATTTATTATCGCAATCCAAAAGGCATTGCAAAGCGATTCTTCAATAGTTTTGAAAAAGAAAACAGCCGAAGAGATGGTCAAAAGATCTATGCCTCCTTATGGTCTAGGACCCTTGATTAACGGGGAGAAAGAAACGCTAGAAATAAGCCATACAGGGCGTACTGATGGGTTTGTTTGTGGATATGTGAGTTATCCCTACCTAGGGAAAGGGGCAGTAGTGATGATGAATTCAGATAATGGCGGTTGCCTGGTTGGTGAGATTTTAAGAGCAATTTCAACCGTATATACATGGCCTTCCTATCATGCGGTAACAAGAAATGTCATGACAATGAATAACAATAGATTAGATTTCTATCTGGGCAGATATAGCACAGGTGATGTAAAGAATGATATTTATGATGTAATTGTCAGCAAGCAAGGTGATGGTCTTGTTCTTCAAATGGGGGTAGCTTCCATGCCCTATAAGTTACATCCTGTATCCGAAGATAATTTTTTTGTTCAGGAAACCGGATATGACATTTTTTTTAAGGAAGAGCAAAAACAGATCACAAGCCTTAAAATCATCGTGCAAGAAGGATTTGAGAGGACATTTAGAAAGTTAAACGTCCAGTGAAAAAACCTGAGCATTTTCCGCGGAAATTTATGGGTCACAGTTTCTGTGTCTCTAATAGAGGCTCAATAAAATTGGATATTTCGAGAATGACATCTTGAAGCGCAATTGGGTCTTTTCCCATCACAGAAAGAAAATTATGCCATCTTTGTTGTGTAGCAGGTGCTTCGTAAAAGGCCTTAGAGAAAGAGATAGGATACTCAAGTTTTGTCTTTCGATTGGAAAACACCTTTTCAATCGCTAGTTTCAATGTAGCGGAATTCAGTTTGTGGGATCGGTAAAGTGTCCAGATATCATAAAAGTCCTTCATTCTGGTGTTGATTAAGCCAAGCTTGATGATAGATTCTAATTTTTCGGCCAGCACAGTTTCAGGGGTATATCCCAGTAATTTAGGCGCTGGAAGCGGCAAAAGCGTCGGGTAGTGGATCATGCGAGGCTCGGGGACAACAAGATCGTTAAAGCCAATGTCGACAAGAATAGGAATGTGGGCTCGAGCAAGTATAGCTGAAAAACTTGCGGAAACACCTTCGTATTCACCGCCAGTTTGGGCCCTGCGTAAGATAAGATTTTGGCAATTGAATATGATTGCATCTTCTTCTAGCCTGATTAGAGCGACCTCATTGATGATTTGCTTGAGATTTTCAATTTTATTGGAGGTCCAGGCCAAGAGATCGATATCCATTGTGGCTCGATGATCTTCAGCATCCCATACCTTCAACATAAGGCCGCCTTTAAGGAAAAACTTTTTAGCATGGGGACTAATGCTTAGGCGATACAGGAATCTCTCTATTCCATAATAACGTAAAATTTCCTCAAAAGGACGATTTTTTTCTATTGAAAGATCTTTTAACTTCTGACGAATGGAGTCTCCCAGAGGCTTCTCCATTTCTTCTTGGGCTTTAATCACTGACAATGGTCTCCATAATAGGCTTTAAGATGTGCTCTACGCGAAACAGCTTAGCATAGGCCATGAGCTTGTTAATATTTGTCTTACCTCGCCTCCAATACATTTTTAAAGCTTCTAAAACGATATCCATGCCAATTTTGTTACGAAATTTAACACAATCAATTAATGTTTTCTCAACATCAAAAATCTTAAAGCTAAAGCCGTCCATACGATGTACTTCTACTCCTGTTTTGAGCAGCTTTTCTGAATACCAGAAATAGCGCATAGGAGGGTATGAGATGGTTGGTTTATAGGCACTTCGAGGAATGGCTAAATAGACAAAATGGGGTATTTGAGTCGTAATCTCATGAAATGCCAAGGCAGAAATTAAGCAGATGACACCGTGGGGGACTTTCTTTGCAGCCGGAATAAAATCAGGGAGTGAAGGTTCAGGGCATTCTTTAAGCCGATATAGACCCCTGCTTATCATTTCTAGCTCGCCAGCGTCTCGCAGCTTATAAAAATCTCGACGATGAATTCCAAGTCGTAGAGCCTCGGACAGGCGTACAATCCCGCCAGCTTTACGCAAAGATCGCAAGGTCATTTGTAATTTTTTGTTTTTTTTACTCATGGTACAAATTCTAGGATTTCTCTGTTTATATCCTAGATATTGTACCATCTTTAAAGGAGAGTCAAGAATATTTTGTAGCAAGGGGTTCCAGCTTCCAATTTAATGGCATAAAGATTAAATTTCCCTCGAGTGTTGATGAAAATATCTTGAAGGAGTTGCGAAAAGAGCATTTACGACGCCATGTGAGAAGAGAGAAGATATGAAAAACATCATTTTTCTCATCGCAACCGCTCTACTTTCAGTGCAAGCATTTGCCAATGAGGAGACGGTCAGCGCCCACTACGCAATTGCCAAACAAAACTGTCATGATATTGCCTGCATTCGTATCGAAATCGATCAGATTAATCACCAAATCCTCAAACTCCTTGCCAAACGCACAGCTTACGTTAAGCGAGCAGGGGACTTAAAATCGCGCACAACGAAGATTGCCGATGACCGGCAGCGTGTCGCAGCTCAAGAGAAGATTGTGATTGAGAGATCTCAAGAACTCGAGCTTCCGCTGGAGATTGCAATTCCCACCTTCAGGGAGATTACCGAAAATTCTATCCGCTTTCAGCAAGCCCATATTGACCGGATGCCCTAGTTTAAGTTAAGCGATGTAATTTTTTCGATTAACTCTGAGGGATGGTCGGGCTTTAACAGTTCAGCAGCCTTCTCGGGAAGCACCCAGCAGAATTCGAGATGCTCCTCGCTCAGTTGAACATCTAGGCACCCTTCCAATGGACAAAGGTAGACAGCGATAATCAGGCCGACATCGTGGGCTGCAAGAGGAATTCTACTGGGTGTTAAAGCCATAGTCAAAAATGATTTGTTGAAGAGATTTTTCAGGCCTGTCTCTTCAAAAACTTCCCTCTCTAGAGCCATTTCCAGTGATTCACCCCTATGGATTCTCCCACCGGGCAGATCCCACACCACTCGGTTCGCATCTTGAGAACGTTTTGGCCTCTTGCGGAGCACAAGGAGTTGGTTTTCATTATTTTGAATCAGCGCCTTAACGCCAAGATGGAAGGTGTCTTCACTCATTTTATTTACCTTGTGTTGCCTCAGCATAGCGCAAAAAACCTCAAAAATCCAGTTGAATTTAGCCACCTTTGCCTGCTATGCTTTTCCTGCATAATGCTACAAAAAATCGCCAACACCATCCGTCACTTAACCATGGACGCCGTCGAATTCGCTGGATCAGGCCATCCCGGCCTTCCAATGGGATGTGCTGAAATCGGTGCCTACCTCTACGGAGAATTTCTCCGTTTTGACCCTCGTTTTCCCAAATGGCCAGGTCGGGACCGAATGATTCTCTCGGCAGGTCATGGTTCCCTTTTGCTCTATAGCTGTCTGCATTTGGCAGGATTTTCAATTTCCATCGAGGATCTGAAGCAATTTCGGCAAATCGATTCCAAAACACCCAGTCATCCCGATCTAACGAAAACAGAAGGCGTCGAGGCCACCACCGGAGTCGATGGTCAAGGGGTAGGGTTTGCCGTCGGTCAAGCTTTGGCATTAAAAATTGCCAATTTTGAGGCCAAAGTCGTCTGCTTGGCAGGTGATGGGTGCCTGATGGAGGGCATCTCCAGCGAAGCGTGCTCGCTTGCAGGCCATTTGCAGCTAAACAACTTGATTCTCATCTATGACAGCAACAAAACGACTCTCGATGGATATGTCGATGAGAGCTTTTCAGAAAATGTGAATTTAAGATTCAAAGCCCAAGGATGGAATGTTAAAGAGATCGACGGACATGACCTGGAACAAATCCGCGCTGCACTTGCCCCTCTCAGAAACCATCAGACCGTACCCACACTCATCATTGCCCATACTAAAATTGGCTACGGCTCTCAGAAAGCAGGAACTCCTGCAGTCCATGGCAAGCCTTTAGGAAAAACAGAAATCGCTTTGGCCAAACAGCGGCTTGGCCTTCCTGATCTTTCGTTTTATGTCGACCCTGAGGTGTATGCGTTTTTCCAGACAAGAGCGCATGCTGGCCACACATCACTAATTACACCTTTGCCCACCAATTTCGAGCAAATTTTACAGAACATCCCTATCACAGCTCCCGTTGCAACCCGCTGGGCAGCCCATCAAGTTCTTCAAGCCTTGGCCGACCATATTCCCTCGCTCATCACAGGTTCTGCCGATCTTTCTTCCTCTGATGGTACCTACTTAACAAAATTCCCTTCCATCCAAGCGGGCCATTTTCAAGGCCGCAACATCAAGTACGGCGTCCGAGAATTTGGAATGGGCTGCCTAGCAGCAGGAATGGCGCAAACGGGGTTTGTCCTCCCAGTGGTTGGCACGTTTTTGAGCTTTGTCGATTACATGAGAAGCGCGATTCGGATGACTAGCCTCATGCGCCTCAAGGTCATCTACCAATTAACGCACGATTCCATTTTTATTGGGCATGATGGCCCCACGCATCAGCCCATTGAACAAATCGCCTCGCTACGTGCGATTCCTGGACTGTTGGTTCTCCGTCCTGCTGATATACATGAAGTGAAAATGGCTTATCTAGCAGCGCTATTGCATGAAGGCCCTTCAGCTCTGATTCTTTCTCGCCAGCCGCTGCCAGAACTCCCCCTACGTCCCTTCGTTGAAGGGGTGGGCCGTGGTGCTTACATTGTTCAAAAAGAGGTCGGTGATACACCTTCTCACCTCCTCATCGCGACAGGTTCCGAAGTCCACCTCGCTCTCGAGGTGGCGAAAGCCCTAGGCCCCCAAACCCGCGTCGTCTCCATGCCCTCTTGGGAGCTCTTTGACCAGCAGCCTGACTCCTACAAAGCAGCACTGCTCCAAGGAAAAATGAAACTCAGCATTGAGGCAGGCGTTGAACAAGGATGGCATAAATACATCGGAGCTGATGGACTTGCCATTGCACTAAGCGCTTTCGGAAAATCGGGCAGCCCTCGGGATCTAGCCGAACGTTTTGGGTTTACAAAAGAGGCGATTTTGGAGAAGATTCAAAAATTTTCTTAATAAAAAAATCTTGAACTTGTCCAAAAGTCCTGGTGGTCCATATGCTTCTTTTCAAAAATTATTGGTTATCAACTTTTTCATGTCTAAGTGCATCATGTAGTGGGGATGAGGGCTGTGTGATGGAATAAACTCGCCTAAGACGATAAAGCCAATTTTTTTGTAAATATGGATAGCGTGAGAATTTGTTGCTTCTGGATCAATGAGAACTTCAGCTACATTGGGAAACTGGCTCAGAAGGAACTCCTGAACGACGATATGGGCTAGTCCTTTACCTAGATAGTCAGTCTCTCCAATGAGAAGATCAAGTGTAATGGCTGCTCCTTCTTTGGTACACCATTTGGTTAATTCATCATTGGGCTTTTTAACGACGGAAGTGATAAGAAAGGCGAAAGGACGTTCCTGATCAAATCCTATCCAATATTGTCCGCTAGAAGATCCTTTTAGGAAATCGTCTAAATGTTTGATAGTATTTTTTAGACCTTGTCCATAAAACCATTGGGCTACATGGGGCTGTTTTAACCAATGGTGTACAAGTGAGCGGTGAGCTTGATCCACTGGCTGAAAATGAAAGCGAAATTCATGATTCTTTCTTTTTTTCATTATATTATTTTTTCAGGCTTCTAAAAACGACTCAAGATATTGACGATTAAACTGATAAATTTTTGAACCCTTGCCCTGCCAAGTTCCACTTTTGACGGTGAATCCGATCGCACCAATTGCTCGACTTAAACGTAAAAGAGGCAAAATGCAGTGATAATCAGGGACTTTTCTAATACTTGCATAGCCTGCAAGGAAGGAATTGTTGTAGGAAGAATGGGTGGACCACTCTCCAAATTCCAGCGGACAAAAGTCTTCTTCAGCAAATCCTCCACGGGCTGAAGACCAGTCGATAATACCCCGAATTTTTCCCTGGTCAATGATGATGTTACCGGGACGGAAATCGCGATGGATAATGCAAGGGCCATCCGTTGTATTCAGGGCATCGATATGTTGGTCGTAGTATTGGCGACACTTTTGAAGAAGAGTGGTAGGTAGATGATTTGAGCATTCTTCTAATCCTTCTTCAAATTTCATAGTGAAAGGGACACGAGGGTCCGTGCTCAAAGAAGTGGGATCGGTCAAGTCTCCATAGCCCTTAACACGCTCAAGGTGCATATGCCCAAGAAGGGATCCGATCTCATGGGCAAGTTTGTCATTGAGGTCTTCGGTTGTGAGCAATTCTCCTGATAAGCATTCCATAAGAACAGCGCCATGTAGATTAGTCTCTGGCGGGATCAGTTGGATAATACGTGGTACTGGCAACTGTTCAGCAAAGAGGTTTAAAAAATAGACCTCACGAAGATAATCGCCTGTACGGGAGCATACTTTTAGAATGAGATGTTTGCCGCTTTCTAAAGTCACTTTAAAGACGATCGCAACCATTGCGTCTTCATGATCTATGAAGGTAAATTTAGCTTGCTGGAGATTTAAGCGCTCTTTGTAGAGTGAAGCAAGAGAGGTCATTTTTAAGTAGTATCTCCAGTATCTTCGATCCTTAACTGCATTTTGTATAGATTGGCATAAGTGCCATCTAAAGCAAGGAGTTCTTCATGCGTTCCTTGTTCTTCAATCCCGTTATCTGTTAGCACAAGGATTCTTTTGGCATTTCTAATCGTTGTAAGGCGATGCGCTATGACAAGAGTCGTACGGTTCTTCATGAGTCTTTCAAGGGAATTTTGGACGGCTCTTTCGCTTTCGTTATCTAGGCTGCTGGTGGCTTCGTCGAAAATGATGATAGGTGGGTTTTTAAGGAAAACACGAGCAATGCTGATTCGTTGCTTCTGTCCTCCAGAAAGCTTAACTCCACGCTGTCCCATATCAGTAGAGTATCCGTTTGGGAGCGTCATAATAAAATCATGAGCATTGGCTTGTTTGGCAGCTAAGATGATTTCTTCCTCTGTAGCACCCGGTTTGCCATAACAAATATTTTCTGAAACTGTACCAGCAAAAAGGTAAATATCTTGCTGGACAAGGCCAATATTTTTTCGGAGGGATTTGAGTGTAAGTTTTTGAATATCCAGGCCGTCGATAAATATTTTTCCAGCGCTTGGTTCATAGAACCGCGGAATTAAAGAACAAAGAGTAGTCTTTCCTGCACCTGAGGGGCCCACCAAGGCCACATATTCTTCAGCTTTTATTGTCAGAGAGATGTTTTTTAGAACGTGATCGTGGTGTTCTTTGTATTTGAAGCTTACATCTTTAAATTCAATTTTTCCTCGAACTTGTATCAGATCTTGAGCATTGGGTTCATCTTGAATATCTGGCTGCACTTCCAAAACGTCCATAAATCGATGAAAGCCTGTGACTCCTTCTTGATACAACCGAACAAAATTGCCCAAATGTTGAATCGGTTCAATGAGGATAACTATATAGAGGAGAAAGGTGAGTAAGTCAGCCAAATCTAAAGAGCCGTGGACAATACTTACAGCCCCAAAGAGAACAATGGTAATGCTCATTAGCTGTGTAAAAGAGAGCAACCCATTATAAAAATAAGTCTCAGCTTTATACCCTTTGCGTCTGCTTTCGAAGAAAAGATGGTTTTCTTGAGAGAATTTTTGCTTTTCAACTTCTTCATTCGTAAAAGATTGGACAGCTCGAATGCCTGCAAGGGTATCCTCTACTTGGGCATTGATATCTCCAATTTTATCACTGCTTTTCTTGAGTGCAGCGTACATTTTTTTGGCTGTATAAAATGCATAAATTCCCATAACGGGAACAAAAAGAAAAGCGATCAGAGCCAATTTGACATTGATATTGAGCAAGATGACAAACGCGCCGATAAGATTTAACAAGTAGATGACAAGGTCTTCTGGGCCATGGTGGTACAGTTCAGCGAGATTAAATGTGTCATGAGAGATCCGGGTCAATAGCTGACCTGTTTTGTGATCATCGTAGAATTTGAAGGATAGTTTCTGGTAATGGGAAAATAGTTCGCTACGCATGTCTCTTTCCATCAGGGCGCCCATGATATGCCCCTTGTAGTCGGTAAACACGCGACATAATGCAAAAATAGCCACCAAACCAAGCATCAGGGCGCCCATCAGGTAAATGTGATGCAGCGCATCGACTGACCCAACCTGTAGCAAATGGGTGGTGATATATCGAACGCATAATGGAATAGCTAGTGTTGCGGCAGAGGCAAGGACTGCACAAGCCATGTCTGCACTGAAAAGCCCAAGGTAAGGCTTATAGTAGGAAACAAACTTTCTAACGCGAGGATTCATTCGGCTCATAAATACTTTCCCATTGCCAGGTCATCCGGATGGGTGGGTTCTCCATCTGGATTATTGAATGGCATTTCTGTGTATCCAAGTTTCTTGTAAAAAAGGTAGGCATTTGGGGAGGCTTCCGTTTGGAGAAGTGTTATGCCTTGTTTCCTCAGTTCTCCCTCACAACAATCCATCAAATATTTTCCCATGCCACTCCCGCGCTTTTGTTCATCGATGACTATGATACGCAGGGCTGCTCTATGCTCTGGCCACATTTGCACATGGGCATATCCAATAACTTTATCTCCATCGTATAAGAGCCAGTGAAGATGATCTTTTTCATCCAAAGTCCAAGCATAAGGATCTTTGAATCCACGCTGATCAAAAAAGTGTTTTTGCCTAAAATTAAGCGCTGCTTTTTTCTCCATTTCGGAGGATATAAGAGGTGCTCGGAGATCAATATCTGTTTTGAATGCTATATCTACAACGCCATTCGGTTCAAACATGGCCTTAAACTGTTTGAACATTTCCACCCTATCCTCGCCTCCGGATGTCGTCAAAAGCAGCGCTTGTCCGTACTCTGCAATATCTTCCACGATTCGCTCATGTCGATAATAGGCTAGGATCAGCCTATTGATCTCAGCCTTTCCATACCCTTTATAAAAGAAGGCTTCCTCATGCGGATTATTCCAGACATTAGCTACCCCTCCGCCAATAAACATGAGATCGCGCTCTTTGGGAGCCATAATAGGGTCGTCCCAATCCACTATGAAGATGGAGCCGCTTTCATCTATCAACACGTTGCCACCATGAATGTCTGAATGACACAGCACGAATTCAGGCGATTGTTCTTGGACCTTTTGGCTTAAAGACTCAGCCCCATCTACTAGACGATGAATTACTGGCCTATGCGCCTTCATAAATGCTTGTAACTCCAAAGTTATTCCATCACCTATTAGGTTTCCATTAATGTGAGCATCGAGCAAGCGAACGGCTTCTCGCCATTTGGGCGAATAGGTTTCTTTTCTGATTCGATCTTTGATTGATAGAGGTACATCAAATTCATGTATCTGCCTCAATAGTTTTCCTAGAGCAACCCATTGATCATCAGTTAGATTATAGCAAAACCCATTCTGTCCATCGACAAATGGGTATACAGTAAGAGTAAAATCGTTGATGTGCTGAGTCAGCTCACCATTGGTTGTTTTGATAGGCGGAATGATCTGCTGAATTCCTGAAGCCTGCAGCAAGGCTAATATTGCAACGCTCGTATCATAACGATGGCCCCGTTTCAACTTTATGAAATAAGACTGGCTACCCTGCGTCTCAGCTTTATAGACAGACGCATTCATATCCGCGCCTATTGGGAGAAGTGTAAGCAAAGCAACTGCGATACTGTAATTGGCCTTTAAGCACTCGATGAGGGATTGTGGTGAAAGAGATGGTTTTCCTGTCATGTTTATTCCAGCCATTGCAAAAGCTCTGCATCAAAGAGGCCTAGTTCTATGTGTTTCATTGAGTTCTCTTTGCGTTGTTTAGTGGTTTTACTAACCATAGAAGGAGATCATCATCTAGCGGATAAGATTGTCCAGGAATTGTAGGGTGCCCCTTATACGTGATGCCATTGCCTTCAGGGACGTAGCCTAATTGAAAATAAAGCTGTTGTGCCGGGCCATAATCGCGATATAGACCCACTCCGATTCCTATTTCATTATAGCCTTCCTGGCTTGCAAGGTTTTCAATC
>DASUCX010000091.1:0-2419 GCA_036275855.1 Rhabdochlamydiaceae bacterium | reverse complement strand
ATTTGCGCAAAAACAAAACCTAATCGAAAAGCATCGAATTTGGGCTCCAAAGCGAGTTTTGCAACTACCTCTAGAGTATAAAGCGATACATTTGGAATGTACTCCAAAAAATAGGGTCATATTTTGGAGTATACTCCAATTGTAAGCCCAAAATGATACGTATGAACGATCCATCTGGCGAAATAGCGCCGATATCTCGCCGAATGTGGTAAAAATACATAGATTCGGCGAATTAGCGCCTATATTTCGCCGAATCTTATTGTGCAATAAATTGCAAATCTCTATCCTTGATTTCAAGAATAACAGGCGACTATATGCTCATTGCTAGAGAGAAAGAACGAGAAATTTTGAACAAGCTTCTGAAGTCAAAGAAGGCCGAGCTTCTTGCGATGTATGGACGAAGAAGGATCGGAAAAACATTTCTTCTGGATGAGTTTTATAGGAACCAGGGTGTTTATCTGACAATAACGGGGACCAAGGATGCTCCAAAAAGCGAGCAAATCAAAAATTTTTATCGCAAAATGCGAACTTTATTCCCAAATCACTCGGATGAAGAAATGCCAAAAGACTGGTCCGATGCATTTGACCTTCTGAGAAAAGAAATTTTAAAGATTGGCCAGGCAGCGAAATTCATTTTGTTTTTGGACGAACTTCCTTGGCTTGCATCTCCAAAATCGGGACTGCTACCATCTCTGGAATATTTTTGGAATGAATATTTGTCTCGCATGCCCAATGTTCTTCTTATCATATGCGGATCAGCAGCTCACTGGATGATAAAAAAAATTATTCAAAATAAAGGAGGTTTACATGGGCGGCTCAGTGCACAAATCCGACTTGAAGCGTTTAATTTATCTGAAACAGAATATTTTCTCATGGAATCAGGAATTCATCTTAAAAGAAAGCAACTGATCGAGCTCTATATGGTATTTGGAGGTATTGCAAAATATTTAACATACGTTCCACCTGGAAAATCTCCTGGTCAGATTATCAATGAACTCTGCTTTTCTTCAAGCGGTCCTCTATTTTCTGAGTTCACACAGTTGTATTCTTCTCTTTTTGATTCTGCTGAAAAACACATCACTATTATTCGGGCACTGGCAAAAAAACAAAAAGGATTAACATTAGAAGACTTGATTAAAGCAACTAATCTTACACGCGGCGGTGGATTAACGGATATATTACTAGAACTGGAAGAATCAGGATTTATCATGACATTGCCAGCTTTTGGAAAGCATTCTAAAGACCGTATCTATCGGCTAGTGGACGAGTATTCTTTCTTCTATCTTTCTTGGATCGAAGAGGTAAAAAGCAGTGTTCTGAGAAATTTTGATAAGGAATATTGGAATAAGGTGAGTCAAACTCCAGCATGGCATTCATGGGCAGGCCATATGTTTGAAAATATCTGCCTTAAACATTCGGGTAAAATCAAAGAAGCTTTAGGTCTGGCTGGAATTACGACACATGAGAGTCATTGGCAACATTTTGCCAAAGGCAAGACTAGAGGTGCCCAAATCGATCTAGTGATTGATCGAGCAGACAATTGTATTAATCTTTGTGAAATCAAATTTTGCAATGATGAATATAAAATTACCAAAGCATACGCTGAAGATCTAGAGAGAAAGAAAAAAGTATTTCAGGAAGTCACAGGGACTCCTAAGACCATTTTTTTAACACTTATCACTCCTTTCGGGGTTAAACAAAATACCCATTCGATAGGAATTATCGATCAGCAGCTTACCATGAATTCCTTATTCGACTCACCAGAGCGACGTCAATAATTCTCCTAAAATTCACACCTTCTAAAGCCAGCGTTTCCGTTGAAAGTAAAGCACGGCAAGAATGATGATGAAGCCGGTGGCTCCCATCAGATAGAAAAAGGCAAATTCATGCGAGGCAAGCGGTAGTTCGACGTTCATACCATAAAGGCTGGCGATCATCGTTGGAATGCTGAAGAGAATCGTCAAGGCTGTTAAAAGCTTGATTGTTTTATGTAGATTATTTGTGAAGATGATCTGGTACGAATCCCGGAGTGACCGGATACTCTTTAAGCTGATGCTACAAAGATCTTCTGATTGTTTCACCGCATTGAGCAAGTCTTCTATTAGTTCTTGGTCTTTCTCATAGAGATTTGTATAGCGGCCGGATGTGATTGCTTCCAAAACGGTCCGGAGCGGCATCAAGGTCGATTGGTATTGATTGAGGACCTCTTCGTTCTTTGTCAGGGCGGTGATGTCATCGCTGTCAACAGAGATCATCTCTTTTTCTTGTGTTAAGACGTTATGCCGGAGTCTGCGGATATGGGCGGTGAAGTCCTGGGTGATCTTAAATAACAGTGAAATCAGCAGCTTGGATTTTTGAAGGGTAGAGAGTTTGTTTTTCACAAGAAGGAAGTTTTGGACAAGGTGGCATTGGTGAGGGG
>DASUCX010000090.1:0-3373 GCA_036275855.1 Rhabdochlamydiaceae bacterium | reverse complement strand
AATCCCCATTATCAGACTATTTCTCTCTTGGACAATGTTCCTAGTGACGAAAAAAAATTAATCTCTTATCAAATTAAATACTGTTTTCCATTTTCAAAGGATAAAGTGGCAATCCTGATTCAAAAGGGGGTTATTTCTTTTTGGGATTTAAATCATTTTATACCGGTTTGTTATAACAAATTGGAATTGCCACCTATTTGCTCTTCGTCGTCTGTATACCAAGTTGGCGATTATCTTCTTGTCAAGAATCAATTAATTAGTCTTAACAATTTGTCGATAGAAGAACATAAGTTTGATTTTGATCAATACTCCACTGTTAAAATGTGTGGTTCTTTTGTTTGTGCGGGTACAAAGGAAGGGCCTTATACACTGTTCGTTTTATGCGAAACCGGTTCATTACAAATAAAATGGAAGTATAGCTATGCTCAGTTAAACTATGAGAACCTTGGGGATTTCATCAGGCTTGACCTAGAAAGTATGAGCGAAAAATTTGTCGTTTTATCTTATCGGCATCAATTGGGTTTTGCCCTGCGCATTTTCAATATGGATGGAGATTTCGTACATTCCGATGCCTGGTCACATAGATATATGCTGCGTCCAGATCCACTTTTTGCTCAAATCTTCGATAATCTCTTGGTCTTTAAAGTCCCAGGCACAACCACCCTCACCTTCCGCTGTATTTTCACAAAGGCATACAAGGCTACGTCCGCGCTTGCGGATCTATATGATTATACTCGGGCATGGCATGGTAGTAAGGATCAAACTCAAGATATTCGCTTTGTCGACGGTAAACTGATCGTTTTATTAGTTACGGAGTCACCTATGAAATTTCGATTGGTTCAATTTGATCCCCCCCAATTAAAAATAATGCAAGTATTCAATTGGGCGTCTGCTGGTTTGAAACAAGTCTATAACAAGTGCAGCGACAAAGCTTAAAAGGGTGTTTAGCCTTAAGAACTGTCTGTCTTTAAAACTGCACTTCCATGGCGCCGCTGCCCGCATTAGATTTATCCTTATGACTAAAAAGTCCGTCGTAACTCAGCGATAAGTGGACAGCCTCGCCAAAAACCATCGTTAAAGAGACTCCAACTCTTAGCATACTACGATCAGGATACAGACCCACCACGGTGTAACTATTTGGGACGTCGACCAAACGTGCATCGATCTTTTTGCCTTTAAAGCGGGTCTCACGCACCCAGGCAAGTTTTGCGCTGGGGATCACCGATTCCATTTCTTTACCTATTGCATAGCAACGCCGACCTTGCACGCCGACTTCGCTACGCAACATAGTGCTGGTCCTTGCGCCAATTTTGTTATTAGACCTCAAAAAAGTGCATTTCCCGCTGTGCTCTGCAAAGCAGGAAATGCTCATATTAAATTTGGCGCACGCCCTTGAGACAATTGACCGCTATGATAAAGCCATTGGCCATTTACTTTTTCAAAATAGCTTTTTTCGGTAAACGAAACGTCCTTTTTGTCTTGAATGAGATGAGCGACAAAAGTGACCACAGCAAGGAAACCGCTCTCTTGAAATCCAAGAATTTCTAAGCCTTTGAATTCAATACGCGAAGAGAAGTCGGAAATTTTTTGAATCCATTCTTTAGTATCATGGAAAAATTGAGGACCGCCTGGACGTGTCGTACGAATAATGTAGTCGGGCATGTTGAGCGCGTAGGCTGCAAATCTCGATCGCATGAGCTGTAGAGCTGTATTTGGCTCCTTTCCTAAATGAAAAGGTCGGCAGCACATTTCATATTGCTTACCGCTCAAGCAACGACATGGCATTGTTTGATCATACTCACTTTTCATGCAATCCTCCATTGAGACAATTTGGGCTCGAGCGGTACAGTATACCTCCAAGGAATGCGTTTGAACAATCCTTTTTAGGAAGCTTCCATGATTGAGCGTTTAGGAGCCGCGATAAGCCCCAAGATTCAATTCCCGCAGCCATCAGTCCTGATTGCAAAAGCCACCTTCGTTGCGCGCACAGTGTTAACTCTTCTCGTCCTAGGTACCGTGGGCGCCTCAATCGGAGCTGGACTGGTTTTTGTCTTCCGGAAACCTCTATTTCGATACTCTGATATTGTAGATCAATTTGCATTTCCCATGATCGGCTACCGCTGGGAGCATGCAATCATCCTGGGAAAGAGTACATGGCATGATCTGCAAACACTCTGTGCGCTACCCTACCATATGCTCCTATCTCCTCGCCCTATCCAGTTCATTCAGTGGAAAGATGGGAAGCTACACCCTCTTGACCACGATGAAGCTTGGAAGGTCTCATCTGTTGCTAGGTTCATTCTCATATCAAGCAAAAATATTTCGCGTTTCGGCCATCTCAATTGGGGGTTAAAATTCTACTCTTTGGTTGCAATCTGGGTAGCAGTGTCAGCCTTAATTAAGCGTGATAGAGTATTCGTTACGGCTTTTGCCACGACAGCTATCCTCGCTCATCTGATTTTCTCAGTGTTTATTGCCGTTTGGCACGAGAGATCGATGCTTAAAGACATTGCCACTTGTCCAAATACTTTAATTGAAGATCTCGATGAGCGCAAAGAACGCACTTATGCCCTCGTTTCCGTGGAAGCCCCTTTTAAACTATTCAACACTCTGCCCCTGGAAATCGTGACGATAATTTTAGGTCATTTGCCAACACTCCACACTTTTAGCTCGACTTGCAAATGGGCGGCAAAAATCTGCTATGAGGAGGAAATTAAACTGCCACGCTTACCCAGCGCTCTTTTGCAAAGCTTGAAACAACGCCTGTTACACCAGATGAAATTTATGCGGTGCACATCCCGGCTGCTTAGAGATGCAAAGCCTGTGTCTGAAACGGCAGAGCATCCTCCAGGGAAGGCCTTTTTATGCATTTATTTTCACAAAGACATGATTCCGCTTTGGCCTCCTGTCATCAAGTCGGAATACTCCCTTGCGCCTTTTATCACCGTCAATTCCGATTGGCTGGGCAAGCACCATTTCTTTTACACAGTGACCCCTGTGAAAACCCTCGCGCTGATTTTCACTTACCACAGCGACTATAAGCTCTCGGGCAGTTCAAGTCTCTACTGTAACAAAGATCGGCATGTTCTTATCCTAACGCAGATCTCCCCCTTTCACAAAAATGAATGGTGGCTGGTTTTTCAAGCCTGGAGCGGATCAACACAAGAATATAGAGATGCTCATATACAACATGCTCAGATTACATTTCAGAGAAACCTCCTCAACAACCGCGCCATTCGCATTCTCTTCGAGAATGAGGGCCAAGTCGTCCCTGAGTGTAAAGCTGTCTGGGATTGGTTTACGCGGTTCCTGAATGAGCAAGAAGTCGGCTTTTTTAACGACCAAGAAAGCTTTTGTCCCAACGAGGCCACTC
>DASUCX010000089.1:0-6895 GCA_036275855.1 Rhabdochlamydiaceae bacterium | reverse complement strand
CCAAATTTTGAAGTTCCTTGGGTATAGAGCGTTTACAAAAATGTTTTTACGAAATGTCTCCTTTTGAAGATAATACGGTCTATTAACCTGGAGGTATTTATGTGTTCGATGAACTTAATCCTGAATCACTGGGCCATTATCGTGTCGGCAGCCCTCTTTTGGCTGCTCGGGTCGGTCTGGTTTTCGGGACTTTTTAAGGATAGTTGGGTGAAAGAAAAGAACAAGCTTGGGCTGAAAATTGAAAAACCCAGCTCGAGCGAAATGAAGAAGAAATTCGTCGCTTCTTTCCTGCTCAATATCGTACAAGTCTGGGGAATGGCCGTGATTATCGCTGGATTCCAAATCATGGATATTCAACCAGCAATCCGCATGGGACTCCTCGTCGGCGTTTGCTTTGCAGGAGCCAGCATGGCGTGTAAAGGATTGTGGGAAAACCACAGCTTCAAACTCATGAGCATCGACGCAGGCTATCAGATCGTCGGCTTCATCATCAGCGCTGTCATCTTGGCCCTCTGGCAATAATTTCTCAAAAACGCCTGGGAGATCTTCCTAGGCGTTTGCAATAGGAATAAATTCGTTCAACACACACAAAACAAATGTGGCTGCGAAATTGGAAATGGCTGTGCTGGCAACGGCTTCTTTCCATTTAATTCTTCTTTCACAAAAAAACTTGGTTGCTAACACACCTACACCATAACTGGTTGTTTTACACAAAATTCTAGCCAAAGCAAACTCACGTCTTGTGTTTATAAAAGGCAGAACGAAAAATGGTAGCATTCCATCCATTAGTACACTGACAACCGAAAAAACGGCAGCTTGACACCGCGTCGCTTTATAGGCCCTCGCCGACACATATGTGACTCCAGTCCGAAAAAACATGGTCAATGCCAAGCCTTGACCTAGTGTGACTCCAGTCCGCAAAATCACCTCCGATGCCAAGCCGCAACCTATTCCAATAGCCATATCTTTCCTCTTATCGAATCGGGAAGTTTTACTCCTAAATGCTCAAACATTACAAGCTAAAAAAAATGTATAGATTTTTGGAGCTGGGGTATGTTTCTTAGAGACTGTTAACGGATTTAGGCGTTACAATTTTGGTATGAGAACAGGCGGATGCAAAATAATACAAGACACCAACATGGCTGCGAAACTAGGAAAGGCTATGCAGGCAACGGCTTGTTTCCATTCATTTTCACAAAAAAGCTGAGTTACTAGGGCACCTGTTATACCAGATGTTGTTTTAATCAAAACAGTAGCCAAAGCTAGTTCACGACTATTTTGGACAAAAGAGTTAGCGGAAAATACTAACACACTCTCTACTATTGAGGTTATAGCTGAAAAAATGCCGGCCTGGGCCTCCGTTGCTCCATAGGCTTTTGCCGATGCATATTCGAGCCTATTCAGAAAAAGCACGCACAACGCTGCCTGGGCTACCTGAATGACCATATCTCTCCTCTTATCGAATCAGAAGATTTTACTCCTAAATGCTCAAAAACTACAGAGTTAAAAAAAATGCATAGCTTTTTGGAGAGCGGTATGCTCCTTAAACTCTGGCTAGACAAAATAAGCAGAACGATTTATGTGAAGGTTAAGCTTATGTCCGTTATCAGTGTAGCGACCTCACTGTTCTTTATTCTCAATGCCTTGGGAAATGTGCCATTCTTTGTTGGCATCCTCAGCAGCTATACTGTTAAAAAACAACGCCGGATCATTATCCGCGAGATGCTCATTGCCTTGGGCATTCTGATCTGCTTCAACTTCTTCGGGAACGAAATCTTGAAAGTTTTGGGGATTGATCGATGTGTTGTCGGGATCGCCGGAGGAACCTTACTGTTCTTGATCGCACTCAGTATGATCTTCCCTAAACGAAACCCCCTAAAAGTCCCTAACCGCGAACCGTTCGTCTTTCCCTTAGCGATTCCTGCTATTGCAGGCCCCGGAGCGATTACGGCGGTGATGATTTATTCCCAGCAAGCTGAAAATTCTTTTTGGCTGCTACTCCCCATCGGCCTTGCTTGGCTCTGTTCGTCGCTGATTCTGCTCGCTTCATCCAATATCAAATTGTTCCTAGGCCAGAAAGGACTCATTGCCTGTGAAAGGCTCGGCGGAATGGTCATCTCTCTGATTGCCGTCCAGATGTTCACGACAGGCCTGATGGGCCTTTTTGACAAATCAGCTGCGGGATGAATCCAGATTCCCGTAGAGACACAAACGAAGTCGATCCAATAATCAAATGATCATCGAGATGGATCCCCATGATCCGGCTTGACCGGATCAGGTGCTTTGTGAGTTCTACATCGGCCGTCGATGGCGTCGGATCTCCGCTCGGATGGTTATGAGCCAAGATCAGGCTATGGGCTTTGTGGCGGACTGCTGGGAAGAAAATCTCTCTGGGATGGACTAAAACATCCGACAGGGTGCCGATGGAAACTTTTTCTAAAGCAATCAGCCTTCCCTTCACATCTTTGAGAACGACCATCAACATCTCTTGCTTTTGGCCAGCAAGATCGTGTCGCACAAGTTCATAAGCTTCCTTGGCATAGATACGATCTTTTGCTGCCACACTTTTCTGGGTGGTCTTAAGGGCAATCCCGAAGGCCGCTTTAAGCTGAATGGCTTTCGCAGGGCCAATGCCTTTCATTTCCATCAACTCTTCAATAGAAGCCTCTAAAAGCGTTTGGAGCGATCCAAAACGGACGACCATGTCGTGAGCCAATTCTAATACAGATCGGTCTTTGGTCCCTGTTGTCAGCAAGATCGCCAGCAGCTCGGTCAAAGAGAGTGCCTCCGGTCCCCATTTAAGGAGTCGCTCGCGAGGTCTTTCTTGCGCTGGGAGTTTAGATAAGTTCATAGACAAAAGGTTTAACTTTATAATCAAAACGTCCGGGGATTTCGACGTGGAGCAGAATGTCGTTGTCCTCATAGTCGCACTGGATGACTTTTCCCTCGCGCATCAGCTCGCTGACAAGGGCATAATGGCTTTGCGGGATGCGGAGGCGGTAGGTTTTTCGGAGCGATCCGATCTCGGTGATCATTTGCTCCATCAGAGGGTCGAACCCCTCTCCGGTGAGCGCAGAGATGGGCACCGTCTTGGGATATTTCAGCCGAAAGCGATGCAAGACGCTACGATCTTGGATCGCATCGATTTTATTAAGGACAGTGATGATCGGCCGCTCATCGGCTTTGAGTTCTTTTAAGACATGCATAGTCGCTTCGGCTTGAAGCTCGGCCTGGGGATTGCTGACATCGATCAAGTGGAGCAAAATATCGGTATGGACAGCTTCTTCGAGTGTGCTTTTAAACGCAGCTACCAGCGTATGAGGAATCTTCCGAATAAACCCGACCGTATCGACAAGGAGAATTTCTTGGCGATTGGGGAGGGTAAATTTTCTTGTAGTGGTATCTAATGTAGCAAAGAGTTTATCTTCGACAAAGACATCGGCTTTTGTCAGAGCATTTAATAGAGTCGATTTGCCTGCGTTAGTGTAACCGACAATAGCAAAGGTTGGAATACCTGTGCGGAGCCGCTGACGCCGCTGAGTTTCCCGTTGTTTTTCAACAACCGTGATCTCTTTTTGAAGCTGCAAGACCCGCTGCTTGAGCATTCTTCTGTCGAGCTCAATCTGGGTCTCCCCTTCGCCGCGCAAATAAGCCCCGCCACTTCCTCCTCCTCCACTTCCTGCCTGGCGAGAAAGGTGAGTCCACAGTCTTTTTAAGCGAGGAAGTTGGTATTTGACCTTGGCGAGCTCGACTTGCAATCTCGCTTCCCTGGTTAATGCGCGCTGGGCAAAAACTTCGATGATCAGCTCGGTCCGATCGATAACGGGCCGTTGGAAGAACTTTTCAAGATTGCGCTGTTGATTGGGAGTGATTTCATCATCGAATAAAATGATGTCGGCTTCCAGCTCATCGCCGGCTTTGAGCATTTCACTTAGTTTGCCTGTCCCGAGATAACTCCCTGCATCGATCTTTTTAACGGGCGAAGCGACCTTGGCAACAGCAGCTAGCCCATACGTATCGCAAAGACGCTCGAGCTCATTGAGATTATCTTCGCAGAGCGACTTATCCTTGGTCGACGTATAGGCGCCTAAAAGAAGCGCCGTTTTGGCATTTTTAAAACTATTTTCATTCAACATGTAGTGGGATCTCCAGACCGTCGTAAGCAAGCTTGACACCGGCAGGAAGCTGCTGATTCGTTGCCTTGTGGTCGAGTTCATGAGCAATATGGGAAAACCAGGTTTGCCTTGCGCCGATCTTAGCGGCAAAAGCAACCGCCTCATCCATGTTCAAATGCGCCGGTGATGGACGATATCTTAGCGCGCTCATCACCAAGACTTCAACACCTTTCAGCGCCTCGTAGATCTCCGGGGTAAAATGTTTCAAGTCCATGACATACGCAAAGGTCCCCAAACGAAAGCCGGTGACCTTCATGCCGCCTTGCTGAAACGACATAATCTTCCAAGAATGCCCCCCGAATTTCTCACTCCCAAAATCGTGTTTAGCGACTTGGAAATTAAACCTCGATCCTCCCATGATATCGTCGTTTGATTTTTCAAAGAAATACCCATGGGTTTTTTTGATTTCATCTAGGGATTCTTGAGAAAGCAGGCATGGCAGTGTCTTCTTTTGTAAAAAATAATAGACTCTGAGGTCATCGAGTCCTGCAACATGATCAAAGTGCGTATGGGTGATCAAAATCCCATCGAGCCTGTCAATCCCGTACTTCAGAGCTTGCGTTCGAAAATCGGGCCCTGCATCCACTAAAAAGCGTTCCTCTCCCAGCTTGAAAAGCCCTGCGGGGCGCAGCCGGTGATTCAGGGGATCGGTAGAAACACAAACATCACACTTGCAGGTCACAACAGGCGTACCCATCGATGCTCCGGTCCCCAGAAAAAGAAACGATTTTTTCATACAACGGATTTTTCCTCTTCGGCAAACGGCCAGGTTCCGACTCTCTGCCAAAACGCATTTTTAGGCAGCACCTTCACTCGGCCTTTGAGGGAGGGTCTTACTGGGTTTTTCATCCAAGGCTCTTGAACGCGAATCAAAGCGGTTTGCTCCCGCTTGATCGCGCTGACGCTTCTGCCTTTGAAAAATTTTTGACTCATTAAAAGCGATCCTATTTAGAAACTGTTAACGGATTTAGCAACTATCGCTTTTTTGAACTTTTTGAGCAAATTTTCAAAAGTCTTTTTTTCTTGATTCCTAGAAATTTTTCGGAGGGTCTATAGGTACCCACTCGTGGGGCTTTTTAAATTGATCTTGAAAAGCAGCATCGCTTATCCGGGTAGCAAATCCTGTCTCTTTTAGTTTTGCAAAATTATCTTCATAGCTTTCTGATTCTTGTAAAAGATGCGGGTTAACACAAAGGCTACTTGCTGCATACAACCAATATTTCTGATTCTTTGCATCTCCTGGAAGTCGAGGCTGAATGTGCTGTGCGTGAAAATCAGACCGCGGGTTGCGTGCGATTAAATAGGTTATACGACCTGCTGTCCTTAAAGCTTTTTCTATCGTTTGCAAATCAAGTCCTTCTTCTACTCCCTTCCTCACAGCTCGACCAAAGACTCTCGCATCTTTTGTCCGAATTGATTCTTGTTCCGCCGCAAGAATACCTGGCATAATTCGTTCAACTAAGTTTACACTCATGATACCCTCCTCTTAGGTCGCAGAGGAGGATACAACATCAGCTATTTTTTTTCCAAAATAAGCATGATAAAGCAATCCTCGCGATCCAAACGCTGTGAGAGCCCATGTCTTACGATTGATCTGCTCCAGAAGTGGAAAATAATGGGCGGGATTTGTCACACGGATAGCTGCACGGCAGCCAAGAACTTTTTCTTCCGGCTGCAAAAGAGAAACGGCCTTTTCTAGATCTGGCTCTTCACTCATAAAATCTCTCTCATAAGTCGATCCGAGATGGCACTGCTTAGGATCAGATGTCACGGCAAAGTACCGTTTTGAAGAGATGCTTTGCTCCAGAGTTTTTTCCAGCGTTAAGACTTGCCCTTTTACGAAACCCACCTTGAGATGGGCGCACTCAGGAAAATTTCGGATACCGGCACCGGCGGCAATCACAATCACATCAAAATACTCTAACTCCTGCAATTGAGTGATGTGTTGTAAAACATGCTTCACACCTCTTTGTTCGCAAGCTTTCCAAAGCCCTGCTAAATAGAGCTCTGAAAAAACCGTGATGCCTGATTTAATGAAGTAAGAGCCGTCAGCAAGCCGCTCGACATCATCGCCAGGATTTAAGCAGGGTCCCTTCCGAAGAATCCCTCCAAATCGAGCTACAGGCATTCCCAAAGCAGACTCTGCAACCTGAAGCAATTCCCGTGCAGCAGCAAGCGCCTCATCGGCATGCCAGCTGTGTCTTCCTTGCTCCCCAGGATACGGATGGAGCAGGCCGGAGGAAATACCCGAGGCTCCTCCGCCAATTCCTTTCTGATCAAAAAGAGTGACGTTCCAATGTTCAGATAAGGGTTCTGATAAATAATAGGCGCTGGCAAGGCCTGCAAAGCCAGCGCCGATAATGGCAACTTTCATTTTTTTGCTCGCTTCTGCAGAAGAACAAAACTTTCAGCGGCAAAGTTAAAAAAGAAAACAAGCGCAGGCGTTAAAAGCGCTGCAAAAGGGATCATGATAAAAAACCACTGAAGAGAAATCGCCCATGTCCTCTCCATGACAAAAAGAGTCATTCCTGTCAGTGCAGCAGACAAGATCAACAACCCAATGATAAAAATTAAAGGAAGCAGACCGATGACGAGCAGTTTGAGATGGACAAAGGGCTGCTGCCATATCTTTAGAAGGGTCTCTTCGGCAACTTCCCACTTGACCGTCGATTTTAAAGCCACAATCGGCGACATGAAAAATAAAAGGAGTAAGTTGGCAA
>DASUCX010000088.1:0-7895 GCA_036275855.1 Rhabdochlamydiaceae bacterium | reverse complement strand
TACCAGACAGTTCTACGACCAGAACTTCGTCATCTTTTTAAACTACGTCTTATTAAAACTGTTCAATTTTTCTTGGACCAACTTTTGCGAAGACAAAACCTTTCTCAAAAAAAGAACAAGCTCTTGCAATACAAGGCCGCTCTTGAAGGATACCGGGATTTCCGCAAAGCCTCGTTTGGCAGCGGACCGTCTTGGCTCTTTAAAATAGAATAATAATTTGAATCATAGCGAAAAAAATCGATTCCTGATAAATCTGTAGAAGACCCCCCTTTAAGGATTTTATATGCGAAAAGCTTTGCTTTGGCTGCTCCCTTTTATTCTTTTGCTCTCAGGTTGCGAAAACAACCGCGTGATCGTCAACAATGTCGATGAACGGGAAGCCAACGAGATCATTGTCTTTCTCGCGAGTAAAGGCATCAATGCTCAAAAAGTCGCTGCACCGACGGCTGTCGGTGTCGCTGCGCAAAACAACACTCCAAAGTACAGCCTTTCCGTGAGTGAAAAAGACATGAATGAGGCGATGGCCATCCTCAATCAAAATGGACTGCCGCGCAAACAAGGAACAAACTTACTTGAGCTATTTGCAAAACAAGGCCTGATGACGACAGATAAAGAAGAAAGCATCCGGTATCAGGCAGGCCTAGAGCAGCAAATTGCCAATACCATCCGTAAAATCGATGGCGTTATCGATGCTGAAGTCCAACTTGCCTTTCCTGAATCATCAGGAACTGCAGCCACAGGCGCAACTCCCCAAACACCGCTTCAGCGCGTCACTGCCGCTGTCTATGTCAAACACCAAGGGATAGTCGATGATCCCAATAGTCATCTCGTTTCAAAAATTAAGCGTCTGGTCGCAGGCAGCGTCAATGGCCTCGATATCAATGACGTTACTGTCATCTCCGATCGGTCCCGCTTCACAGATGTCACCCTGGCAGGTGCATTAGAAGGGGCCACAAACACGCCACGCGACTATATCAGCGTCTGGTCGATTGTGATCGCCAAACAATCTCTTCCCAAGTTTCGCCTCCTCTTTTTCCTGCTCATTACCTGCAATATTGCCTTCCTTATCATAGCACTTTGGATAGTGTGGAAAGTCTATCCTATCTTGCGCGAGCATGGAGGATTGAGACAACTGCTCAGTCCAGCCCCTATGGAAAAGCCAGAAGAACCTCCTAAATTAGAATGAGATCCTCTTGCAAGATCGCTCTTAAATCTTTTCTTGAGCAATGCTCTCCCGCAGAGCGGTCTTCTCTCGTTAATTATTTAGCGCCCATCGACAAACAAAATTTAGAGAAATTACCCAAGACTTATGGCAATCCTCTCCACTATAAGGAATCTCCAGAAGAGCTCCTCCGTCACATCCATCCGTCTTGGTTATCGCCTTTTCTCCGAACACTTTCTGAGAAAGATATTGGGTATTTCCTAGCAGCTATAGGACATCCCCTCTCCAATGTTATCGGAAAAGAACTTCTCTATGCAGGGACAATTCCAACTTTATCAAAGCTAGGAAAGGATTATCTTCAGAAAACTCTTTTGGGCTATCTAACCGCTGAAATTGATGATCTTCTGCCTCTTTCTTTTCTTCCTGAATCGCCTCTCAATGCCCTTCTCGATATCAAAAACGAACTCTTAAACCTTTCGTTAGATTTTCTTGGACTCCATGATCTCTGCGTTGAAGTTAAACAAATCATCGAAAAAACCAAGCTGAAAAAAATCAATGAAGCTCTTTCGACGAACCAGCAAAAATACCTCAAAATCCTTCTCCAAAGCCCCGAACCTGTCGCCTTTGCCAAAATGGGCCTTTCCAACTGGAATGAAGACCCCGAAAAGCTGAAGATGCTGATCCGTCAACGCGGCGCCAATCGTCTAGGTAAAGCCCTCTTTGCGCAAGATCCCAGCTTGATTTGGTACGTCTTGCACAAATTAGACTTTGAACGCGCCCTTCTCGTTAAAAAACTCATGTCCCCGATGGACAATAGCCGAGCTGTTCAAATTCTCATCGCACAAATTATTGAATATATTACCTACATGAGGCAGTCCCATGAGTAAATTATTTACCTTGATCGAAGATGAAGAAATCCATCTTGCCTCCAATAAAAAAGTGATTCCTTTAGAAGATTTCAGCACGCTGATCGAGGCCGTTGAGATCCTTGAGAAAGCGCGCCAAAACGCAGAAGAGTACCGCGCCCGGACCGAAGCTGAATGTCTTGAACTGCGCGAGGCTGCAAAAAAAGAAGGGTATCAAGAAGGTTTAGAGCAGCTCAATGCTAATATCATTGGCCTTGATCAAGAAAAAAAACGGCTTCGGCATGAGATGAACAAGCTCATCTTGCCCTTAGCTCTTAAAGCTGCAAAAAAGATCGTTGCCAAGGAACTTGAGATGAACCCCGAGACGATCGTCGACATCGTGCTTCAGGCCCTTTCTCCCGTGCTTCAAAACCATCAAATCACGATCTGGGTTAATAAAGCCGATAAAGACATCTTAGAAAATGAGAAAAATCAACTGAAAGAAAAACTTGAACAAGTCCAAAGTCTTTCGATCAAAGAAAGAGACGATGTTGCCCAAGGCGGCTGTATTATTGAAACCGAATCAGGCATCATCAATGCCAGCATTGATAATCAGTGGCGTGCCATTGAATCTGCTTTTGATAAATACTTAAAAGCGTAGTACACTTGCCATCTTGGAGACTGTTCTCAAACTAAGGCTTCGTCATTTTTGAGGGTTATTTTGGCCTCTTTTCGATTCAAATGAAGGGGTCAATATACGTCAGTTGATATTGACCCCTTCATTTGAATCGAAAAGAGGCTCAAAAGAACCTCAAAAATGACAGAAGCTTAGTTTAAGAACAGTCTCTTATACCCAGCTGGTTTGAAAATGAAAAAATTAAGAATCGTATTGTTTTTGCTTTTGATCTGCGGATGTGTCTCGCTTTTTGGCCAAGATGAACTCCCACTCTCTGTTCAACAAGGAGAAGTCGGAAACCCTCCAGCCCTGATGTCCCAGTTGGCTGTGTTAACAGGCCTTTCAATCCTGCCATTTGCCGTGATGCTCCTGACGTCGTATGTCAAAATCGTGGTTGTTCTTTCGTTACTCCGGAATGCTCTGGGAGTTCAACAATCTCCTCCTAACCAAGTGTTGAATGGCGTTGCCCTCTTAATGACGATCTATGTGATGTTTCCGACAGGGCTTGCGATGTACAATGCAGCGAAAGAGGCAATCAATACTAATCAGCCAAAAGAGTTATTCACAGGAGCGACTGCGACATATTTGATTGATGTGGT
Organism: Rhabdochlamydiaceae bacterium; assembly: GCA_036275855.1. Classification (GTDB taxonomy): domain Bacteria; phylum Chlamydiota; class Chlamydiia; order Chlamydiales; family Rhabdochlamydiaceae; genus PALSA-1444. The sequence goes on along the minus strand of DASUCX010000088.1, from coordinate 4,613 downwards.
CGATGCCGGCAAAGAACCACTCAAGGACTTTTTACAGCGAAATACGATAGGCAAACATATTACCAGCTTTTATCAACTTGCTTACCGGTCTTATCCAGAAGAATTCAAATCTTCTCTGAAACAGACCGATTTTCTTGTGCTCATCCCCGCCTTTATCACCACTCAGCTAAAAGCAGCCTTTGAAATCGGCGTGGTCATCTATCTTCCGTTCTTTGTCATCGATCTTGTGACGTCCAATATTTTGCTTGCCATGGGAATGATGATGCTTTCGCCTTTGACGATTGCCTTGCCGTTAAAATTATTGCTGCTAGTCATGGTCGACGGCTGGACGATTTTGATTCAAGGATTGGTCTTAACCTTTAGGTAGCGAATGTTTACAACAGAACTCTATCAGCTCTCATATCAAGCTCTTTTGATGATCTTGATCTTATCAGGACCGCCTATCTTGATCAGTATGGCTGTCGGTCTTTTCGTCGCTATCTTACAAGCAGCGACACAAATCCAAGAGCAAACGCTTTCCTTTACCGTCAAATTGATCGCAGTAATTTTCACATTGATTCTCATGGGAGGCTGGCTGGGCGGACAAATTGTGCAGTTTACCAATACCATTTTCCAAAACTTTTATAAATGGAATCCTTGAACCTATCCCAGTAATAATTTTCGTTGACAGAGCACTAATTTCGACTTTTTTGGAGGGGATAATATACGCAAGTTTATATAATCCCCTCCAAAAAAGTCGAAACTCGGCTCAAAAGAACCCGAAAATCGACTGAAACTTATTATTGGGACAGGTTTTCTTGATAGCCGCGGTAGATACTTCCGATTACGTAAGCTTTGTTTTAAGCTTCCCGAATGTCCCTCCGCTATCGGTGCTCACGTTGTTTTTTTTGGGACTGATGCGGATGGCACCGATTGTTGCGCTGGCACCATTTTTAGGGTCCAAGCTGCCAGGAAGTGTCAAAATTGGAACAGCAATTGCTCTGACAGCAGTATTCCTTCCGTATCTGATTTCACATGCAAAAACACCGATTGTGACATATGATTCTCTTTTTGCCTGTTATTGTTTAAAAGAACTGTTTGTTGGATTTGTCATCGCCTTTTTAGTCAGCATTCCTTTTTATATTGCACAGTCTTCCGGTGTGCTAATCGATTTTTTACGTGGATCTTCTGCATTGCAAATCCAAGATCCCATCATGCAAAGCCAAAGCTCTTCCATCGGCCAGCTCTATAACTACATCTTCATTGTTCTTTTCTTTGATATCGGCGGTCCGTTTGTTTTCTTCGAAGGCGTACTCAATTCATATTCGATTATTCCAGCGGATAGTTTTATTCCGGCAGCTTTTTTCAGCCTACAAATGCCGTTTTGGCAATTCATGCTGGGAGTTTTGACAAAATTCTTAGCAGTCTCTTTACAATTAGCAGCCCCTTCTTTAGTCGCTGTTTTGATGGCAGAGATGTTTTTAGGAATTGCAAACCGGCTTGCACCTCAGGTGCAAATTGCTTTCTTAGGGATGGCGCTGAAATCATTCGTTGGTCTTGCCCTGCTCTGGGCAGGATGGTATTTCATTCTGCAGCAAATCGGCAAACAGTCGATCGTGTGGCTACAAACGCTCAACCAATTGATCTTTTCTATTCCTCAATAATCCGTGGAATTCATTTGACGCTAAATGGGATTTCTTCGTAGATTGAATCCCATCGTTTGAAGAACTACGTGAGCGTTCTCCTGTTTCCTTTGAAGGGACTTCTCTTCGCCTAGTGAGAGACTAGGAGAATGCTTGCTTTACAAAATGAACCGATCCAAACCCAGGGGGATCTATTATGAAATTTGGAATGAATAAAGTGTTGCCTATGTTGGCAGCCCTCACAACTCTCGCGAGCATCACTTGCTCTGCTGATGATATGCAAATGCGCAATCTTGAAAACCGCGTCAGCGCTCTTGAGCAACGCCGTGGTTCGAATGGAATGATCAATCCTCCGGCTCGCCCTGTCGTCCGTGATGGCGTTGACCTCTGGATCCAAGCGGAAGCGCTTTATATGCACGCAACAGAAGATTGCCTCGCCTATGGCCTTAAAAACGACACGCCTGTCGCTGCAGGAACAACTGTCGTTGATGGAAGAACTAAAAACGTCGATTACAGCTGGAACTGGGGTTTCCGTGCCGGGATTGGATACAACCTTCCTCACGATGGATGGGATATGCTCCTCAATTGGACATGGTTCCAAGCCAGTGAGTCTAAAGCCGAAAAGGCAGCAACACCTGAAACGATTCTTCCAACACAGTTAGCGGCTCAAGTCGGTACATTGAGCTTTCCATCCGCAAAAGGGCGTGCAACACTCCACATGAACTTACTCGATTGGGAAATGGGCCGAGAGTTCTTTGTCAGCAAATGGCTGACTCTCCGTCCTTTCATGGGAGCGCGTGCTGCATGGTTGAACCGGAACTTCCGCTTCAGTTATTCAAGCTCCTCCTACAAAGCTGCTGGGCATGATCACAACCGTTTCCGCGCTGGCGGTCTCCGCGGCGGCCTTGATACTCAATGGGGCCTTGGCAGCGGCTGGAGCTTCTTTGGCGACCTGGCTCTCTCACTCCTCTATGGAAAGCAACGATTGCACTCGCACCAAGACGCTTCAACGGGCGCACGTATTGAGCACAACCATAACGCATGGTCGGCTGTTCGTCCGATGTTAGACCTTGCTTTTGGTCTCCGCTGGGATCATCTCTTTGGCTGCAACGACGCTTACCGCTTCCGCATCCAATTAGGCTGGGAACAGACCTCGCTGTTTGGATTTGAGAAAGACATGAACTTCGTGAATGCAGCACTTCCAGGCAAATATGCCTATAACTCAGGCGACTTAGCTGTGAGCGGTGTTTCTTTGCAAATGCGCTTTGACTTCTAATTCGCAGATCTTCTCATGGATTTGAAACCCAGGTCTTTTGACCTGGGTTTTTTATTTGCAAAAATTTTTCACTTTAACGATAGTCGTGCAAGCGCAACTCATTAATAGTAGGAGATTCTATGTCACTCAAAGGCATTTCAGAAGCCCTAGAAAACACAAGGGCAAACGCAGGAATTCCACCCGCAGATTTTACAAACTTATCCACTGAATGGAATGGAAAAGGCGTTCAAGTTCTTCGCACGGAACTAGGCGTATGGCTTGCAAGAAAAATTCCCGCAGATTCTCAAGAGATTCGGTCAAACTTGAGCCAGAGAATCACCTCGATCAATTCCAAAGGACTCCCCACGGTTGAGCAAGTGTTAGACCGTCACAACTTGAAATTTGCACCTCGCGTTCTCGGTCAAAGAAACATTGTGGTTTTAGAGTCGACGAAATACACCTGGATCCTTATGCCGCTGAACCCTTCAGAAGCCGACAGTTTGCAAGGCAAAGTCACCGAAGTCGGTGCGCTTGATTACGAAGTGATCAGAAAGCTCTTAGAAAACAATAGTCTTCTGTTTTTTCCTAGTGCAGAGACAGATGCTTATTTTGCGATGACGCATGTCTAGCGAGCAAAGAAACGACACTCTCTAAGGACTGGCAAAAGAAATCAATCTCTTCGAGAGTATTATAAGAAGCAAAGGAAATCCTGAGAGCCTCTGTGCAGCCGAAATGATGGAGCAGCGGTTGTGCACAGAGATGACCTGAACGGACAGCAATCCCCTGCAAATCGAGGAGAGTTGCAGCATCTAAGGGATGAATCCCTTCAATGGTAAACGTGACCAATGAAGAACGGTTTTCTAAGACTCCTAAGATGCGAATCCCCTCGATTTGCGTGAGTTTTTGTAAGGCATGCTTCATGAGTGTCGATTCATAGGCATGGATTTGATCTAACCCCTGCGACTCGATATAAGTTAAAGCTGCGCCAAGTCCGATGACTTCGGCAATCATCGGTGTACCGGCTTCAAAACGGAGCGGCGGGGATTGAAATGTTGTCTTTTCAAGGGTCACGGTTTGGATCATGTCACCGCCACCTTGATAGGGAGGCATTTGCTCGAGCAACTCTTTTTTTCCATAGAGAATGCCGATGCCCGTCGGTCCGTAGATTTTGTGGCCTGAAAAAGCAAAAAAATCACAGTCAAAGGCCTGGACATCGATTTTAAGATGGGGAGCGCTTTGGGCTCCATCAACAAAGACTTTAGCGCCCATTCGATGCGCCTCGTCAATGATTGCTTTGATTGGATTCACGATCCCTAGCACATTTGAAATGTGGGCAATGGCCACGAGCTTTGTTCGAGGTGACAATAATTTCTCGTAGGCTTGAAGATCGAGCTCGCCATTTTCATGGAGAGGAATGATCTTGAGATGCGCTTTTTTTCTTTCGCAAAGCAGCTGCCACGGGACGATATTTGAGTGGTGTTCCATGGCAGAGATTAAAATCTCATCGCCGGGCTGAATAAACGCCTGGCCAAACGAAAAGGCGACTAAGTTGATGGCTTCCGTCGTGCCCTTGGTAAAAACGATCTCTTCCGGTGATTTGGCATGAAGAAAGCGTTGGACTTGAGAGCGGACTGCGTCATAGTTGGCGGTCGACTGGCCGGCGAGTTGATAAACGGCGCGGTGGACTGTTCCATAATTTTCCGCGTAGAAGTCAGAGATCGCATCGATGACCGTTT
>DASUCX010000087.1:0-5863 GCA_036275855.1 Rhabdochlamydiaceae bacterium | reverse complement strand
GTTTGGTTTTGCTACGTCAGCTCTGCAACAAATTTTTGGTCTTCACTCGCGCCTTGCTATTCAGCAATGGTCGCTCGCTCCAGACTCAAAAATTTGTGCAGCTTCCTTGCATAACTAAACGTTATTTTTGATAAATGGTATAAGATATCAATTATGTCAAGTATCATACTGGTGAATTTTGGAGGTCCAAGGTCATTAGAAGAGATTCCCTCGTTTCTCACAGAACTATTAACTGACGGCGATGTGATCAGGACGTCATTTCCGCGCTTTTTTGAAAAATGGTTTTTCAAAAAAAGAGCGCTCAAACGCGCCGAGATCATCGCACATGATTACAAATTGATTGGAGGAAAATCTCCCATTTTTCAAGACACCGAAACGATTGCGGAAGAACTCAGAATTCTTTTAAACTTGCCTGTAATCACGTTCCATCGGTATCTGCAAGAAACCCATCGAGAAACACTCCAAAAAATCGGAGAAAGCAGTGCAGAGGAATTCATTGTTTTTCCTCTTTTTCCCCAATTTAGCTACGCAACGACCGGAAGTATTGCGCGGTTTTTTGAAAAAAATGTCGATGAAGCAACTCTTGCAAAGATACGCTGGATCCGTTCCTATCCAACGCATCCGAGCTATGTAGCTGCGATGCAAATGATCATTCGGGATTTTCTGAAAAAAGAGCAACTCGAAGAAAGCGAGGTTGTTCTCTTTTTTTCAGCACATGGGCTTCCTCAAGATTTTGTAGACGAAGGAGATCCGTATGAAAAAGAATGCCATAAATCATTCGACGAGATCCGGAAAGGGTTTCCCGAGGCACATAGCTTAATTGCCTTTCAGTCAAAATTTGGACCAGGGCAATGGCTTAGGCCTTACACCAGCGAAATGTGCGAGATTCCTCAGACATGGAATCATGGTAGACGGAATGTTGTTCTTATTCCGCTCTCGTTTACTTCTGACCATATCGAGACGCTGTTTGAAATCGAATATCAATATCTTCCTGCGATCCGCGCGCAAGGTTTGGAAGCTTTCCGTTGTCCTGCAATGAATCTCAGGCAAGATTGGCTGAAGGCCATTGCTGAGATTGTCAAAGAACCATTCTATGCCATGAACGGGCATCTTATTCGGAATTGAGGAGTAAATTTTTTTCCTTCTCTGTCAGCGGGCGGTACTCTCCGATGTCGAGATTTCCAAGAACTAAAGATCCGATGCGGATGCGATGGAGGGAGACGACATCCAGGCCGGCTTTTTGAGCAAGAAGACGGACTTCTCTTTTTTTGCCTTCGCGAACGACAATTTTCACGGTCCCTTTACGCATTTTGACCACCCTGACAGGTTTGACACGGGTTCCTTCAATGATGCCGCCGCGGGCAATTGAAGCGAGATGTTCGTGGGTGATCTCTTGGGATGCTTTGATCAGGTACTCTTTCGTGAGACCTTTTGAAGGGTGGATCACTTCTTGGGCAAAATGGCCGTCATTGGTGACGAGCAACAGTCCGGTGGTATCGCGATCAAGGCGTCCGACGGTGAACAAACGGTAAGGAAGATTTTGAAAAAGGTCGATCACCAGCTTTTTTGAGCCGATGCGCGCATTTGTGCAAATATATCCTTTTGGTTTATTCAAAATAAAATAAACTCTTTCCTGTTCTTTTTTAAGAGGAATTTCGTCGACGCAGATGTCGTCGTTTTCCCAAGAGACTAAAGTTTGGGGTGTAGTGACAATTTTACCGTTGACGGTGACTTTTCCGTCAAAAATTAATTGTTCACAAGCTCTTCGAGAGGCGACTCCGGCAGCGGCTAAAGCTTTACTCAAGCGTTTCATAATGGTAAAATACTATCATTAATTAGAGGGAAATACAATGGCCAAGTTAATGCTACTGCGTCATGGCGCATCTCTTTGGAATGAGAAAAATATTTTTACAGGCTGGGTCGATATCCCTTTAAGCGCAAAAGGGATCGAAGAATCATTCCAAGCGGGTAAAAAAATTTCTAAGATCCCGATCGATGTGATTTTTACGTCGACCCTCATTCGGGCCCAAATGACGGCGATGCTGGCGATGAGCGTCCACGAAGGCGAAAAGGTCCCATGTGTGATCCATACGGAAGGGAGGCTCAAAGAGTGGGCGGAGATTTACAGCGAAGAGGCGAAAAAAGCATGCACCCCTGTCCACACGGCTTGGCAGCTCAATGAGCGGATGTATGGCGAGCTCCAAGGGATGAACAAAGACGAAATGCGAACAAAATTTGGAGCTGATCAGGTTCAAATTTGGAGAAGAAGTTTTAATGTCCCTCCTCCCAAAGGTGAGAGCCTGGAGATGACAGCAGCAAGGTCGATCCCGTATTTCCAAGAAAAGATTGTTCCACTTTTGAATCAAGGGAAAAATGTCTTAATTTCTGCGCATGGAAATTCCCTCCGTTCGATTGTGATGTTCCTGGATAAACTCACTCAAGAACAAGTCGTCAATCTCGAAATGGCGACCGGTGCTCCTGTGATTTATACCTTTGAAGGGGGCCGCTGGCACAAAGATGCGTAAGGAGATCTATCTCGATCACCAGACCATTTCTCGTCCCTCTCCCGCTGTGATCGAGCGGCTGAACCACTATTTCCTTCACAAATGGGGCTCTCTTTCTGCTCCCCACCAAAAAGGTCAGGAGCTCTATGAAGATGTCGACGTCGCGCTCAAAAAACTTTATCACTTGCTAGGAGCCAGCGAACGGAGTCACTTTGTCCTGACAACAGGCGGCACCGAAGCGATTTTCCAGATGCTGGTGAGTTTCTATCTCGATGAAATCCGAGAGACAGGCCGCAATCATCTGCTCACAACAGCGATTGAAGAAGCTCCGATTCTTCTTTCACTGAGTCGTTTAGAGCAACTCGGCTGTGTCACGCGGCTTCTCCCTGTCGCGGAAAACGGAATGATAAAACTCTCTGCTTTAGAAGAAGCGCTCAAACCTAAAACCGCGCTCCTTTCGATTTCGTGGGCAAATGCGCTCACGGGTGTGATTCAACCGATTTCCGACATCGTCCGGATCTGCCATGCCAAAGGCGTCAAAGTCCATCTCAATGCGAGTGCCATGGTAGGAAAACTACCGATCTCTTTCAATGAACTTGGCGTTGATTTTCTGACCTTTGATGGGGATAAAATCCATACCCCGCAAGGCATCGGCGGGCTTTTTCAAAAGACAAAACCGTATGAATCCAGACGTCATGTTGCCGCGCTCAGTGGTCTATCCCTTGCTGTTGAAGAGGAAATTGAGCGAATGGGACAATTTGCAATGGAGACAGCACGCCTGCGCGATACCTTTGAAGCTGAACTTAAAATAGCACTTCCCGATACCGTGATCTTGTTTCAAGAGGCTGACAGACTCCCGCATGTGACGTGTGCTGCCTTTCCTGGTGTCATGTCTGAAGCTCTTCTGTATTATCTGCATCGTAGACAAGTCTATGCAAGTCTGGGCGGGGGACAATTCCAAAAGCTTTCAGCTCAGCTTAAAAGCGTCTCTGAAGAGCTTGCGCAATCGGCGCTCAGTTTTTCCATCTCCCATGAAACGACTGAAGATGATCTGGCTGAAGCATTAGACATTATTGTCTCGTCGGTCCGCAAACTCTCCACCTTAAGTGACGCCCTATGAATAAAGACATTTTCTATCTTTCATACCCCTGGGCGCACTACAGCAAAAAATTAATGCAGAAAATCGAACATCCTCAATATGCAGGTTTTTTTGTTCCGGAAGAAGTCTTAGGAAGGGGATTGAGACTGGTGATTGCACGAGAGGGCAGTATCGCTTCAGGCAATGCCCTGACACTCTATTGGCTTGTCGATGAGACCGATGGCATCATCTCTGATATCCGATATCAAGTTTTTGGCGCTTCGGCCTTGATTGGAGCTTTAGAGGCAGCATGCCAGCTGCTGCTGCGAAAAAACTACGAACAAGCCAAACGCGTCAGCGCAGACCTGATCGATCGGGAAGTGCGCGATAAAAATGACAAAGAGGCGTTTCCGCCTGAAGTTTACGGTCATCTGAATTTAGTTCTCAGCGCAATTGAAACGGCTGCGGAGCAGTGCACGGACATTCCTTATGATGATGTCTATAGTGATTCGCCGATCCATCCAGACATTTCCGGGGGATTATATCCCCATTGGGAAACACTTCCTAAACCTGAAAGGATTCGGGTTGTTGAAGAGATCATCCAAAAAGAGATTCGTCCTTACATCGAGCTCGATGCCGGCGGGATCCAGATCATCGAGCTCTCTGATCAGCACGAGCTGGCGATTGCCTATCAAGGCTCTTGCACTTCTTGCCACTCAGCCACGGGATCGACCCTCAACGCGATTCAGCAGATTCTGCAGGCGCGGGTGCATCCCGATATCATCGTGACACCAGATCTATCGTTTCTTAAGCAGGGCTAAATAAAAAAACTTGATTTTACTCAATGTATTGAGTAAAATCACTCAGTATATTGAGTAAGCCATTTTTTGGATTTTTTTATGAAAAAAAGACCTGTGTTTCACGAGCTATTGAAGCATTTACGCGAGCCTCGTCGGTTTATACAAGTGCTGTTAGGTCCCCGCCAAGTTGGGAAAACAACACTAGCTTTACAGGCAGCAAAAGCTATAAAGAGGCCATTTCATTACATTTCGGCTGATCTAGCTACCTTGCAAGATTTAACTTGGTTGCAGCAGCAGTGGGAAGTTGCAAGGCATAAGGTGAAAGGGAAGAAAGGAGCATTTTTAATCATCGATGAAGTCCAAAAGATTCCTAATTGGTCTGAAATGGTCAAATTTTTATGGGATGAAGATACACAGAATCTGACGAATTTATCTGTAGTGATTCTAGGCTCTTCTCCATGGCTTATGCGTCAGGGATTAACTGAAAGTTTAGCGGGCCGTTTTGAAACCCTTCCCATTACACATTGGTCATTCGAAGAAATGAATAAAGCTTTTGGATGGTCGGTTGATAAATATATCTATTTTGGTGGGTATCCTGGCGCTGCTCCTTTTGCCGACGAAAAAGATCCCGCTCGATGGAGTTCTTATATTAATGAATCGCTCATTGAAACAACTATTTCGCGTGATATTTTATTGATGACCCAAGTCAATAAGCCTGCACTCCTTCGTCGGTTATTTCAGCTGGGCTGTATCTATTCAGGTCAGATTCTTGCTTATACTAAGATGCTAGGAGAGCTTCAAGATGCGGGCAATACGACAACTTTGGCTCATTATCTTGACTTGTTAGCTGGAGCTGGATTAGTTGTAGGATTGCAAAAATACGCTGGGCAACCGGTAAGACAAAAAGGATCTAAACCCAAATTTTGCGTCTTTAACACGGCTCTAATGTCGGCTCAAGTTGGCAAAAGTTTTAAAGAAGCGCGCAAAAATCATAAATATTGGGGAAGGCTTGTAGAATCTGCAATTGGCGCCCATCTTTTAAATATTACCAGAGGTACGCAAATCGAAGTTTTTTACTGGCGTGAAGGTGACATGGAGGTGGACTTTGTTTTACAACGCGGCAATAAACTGACCGCCATTGAAGTCAAAAGCGGAAACGAACCCATTGGTCGGACGGGAATAGATCTATTTGTCAGTAAATTTAAACCATCCCGCATTTTGCTTGTCGGTGAAAAAGGTATTCCGCTCAAAGAGTTTCTCAAGATGGCCATCTCAGATATTATCCATTGACTTAAGAGAGCTTTAATAGCCGATCATAGATCCTCTGATAGAGGATTTTTGCAGGGCCATTTCCATGGATGAGGCAAGGTGTTGTCCCTGTGGTCAGCAATTTGACCGTTTTTTTCTGCCGATCGTAGACAAGCTCCTGTTCTGTGACTTGAAAAAGTGGCAAAAAAAGCTCGCAGTGAGTATCTAGTGCT
>DASUCX010000086.1:0-2356 GCA_036275855.1 Rhabdochlamydiaceae bacterium | reverse complement strand
TTTGACTGCGCTAGCATCCCCACCTTTGCAGCCGCGTCCATCGACCATGTGCTTGCACATGGCCTGCTTCCGCGTCGGCTGCGCCTGCTGCAAATCTGGGGCGCTAGCTTTGTCAAAAACCAAATTTTGAAATTCCTGGGGTATATTTAAAAAAGTAAATTGCATATCAGCTGGATATTTACACCCTGTTAACAAAGTTTTTGATAGACTGTTTACTGGAAAGTTTGGCATTTTAGGTTTTAATTAAATCAGGCAGAAGATAAAAAGGGTCATTGAGAAATTTAGTGGGATAGGTTCATATGCGATGTCCATTCTGTAATCATTTTGATTCGAAGGTGACCGATTCGCGCAATGCAGTGGATCAAAACGCGATTCGGAGAAGAAGAGAATGTTTGGAGTGCCAGAAGAGGTTCACGACATTCGAGACAGTGGACTTGACAATCCAGGTGCATAAACGGGATGGAAGGTATGAAGACTTCCAGCAGGACAAATTGATCAAGGGACTAGATGCAGCATGCAGACATACGCGGATCAGCCATGATCAGGTTAGGGCCTTAGCAGCTCAGATCACGGCAGATCTAATGGAAAGACAGGTTAGGGAAATCGAAACGACGGAATTAGGGGAACTCGTCATGAATCATTTGAAAGAGCTGGATACGATTGCCTTTATTCGCTTTGCCTGTGTCTATCGCCGGTTTAAAGATATGGATGAACTCATGGACGAGATCCAAAGTATCTCCACTGAAGAAGAGGTTTCAAAGAAGGAATAACTATGCCATTGAAAAAAAGTGATATAGAGCGGTTTAGAAAAAGGCTTTTAGAAATGAAATCCCAATATACCAGCTTAGTCAAGCATGTGAGCGAAGAAGTCAAATCGGCCGATGAATCGAAAGGATATTCTCAACACCCTTCCGATGAAGGTACGGATGATTTTGACCGAATTGTGAGCCTCAAGGTTTCCGGAGAAGAGTTTAAAATTTTACGGCAAATTGACCGTGCTCTCGAAAAGATCGGTGAAAACACGTATGGCATCTGTGATATTACCAATGAAGAGATCTCCTTGGCACGATTAGAAGCAATCCCGTATGCAACAATGACTGTTAAAGCCCAAGAGATGCTGGAGAAAGGGTTGTTGCAATGACTTTGAAAGGCGTTCTTAAGCTTTTTTTCATCGTTTTTGCGATCTTAGTTTTTGATTTTGTCTCAAAAGGCATGATTAATTTTTATCTGCAGCCTTCAGAGATTGCTCAGCCATTTTTTCCTTTCGGCGGTATCTCGGTCTTTCAAAATTTTTTAGGTATCGATTTTTGCATCCACCACGTCACGAACCGAGGAGCAGCTTGGGGGATCGGCAGCGGTCTGCAAGATCTTCTGCTGATGATCAGAATTGCTGTGATCCTGGGGCTTGTTGTCTATTTGCGCCTTTCGCCTAAAGCCAAAGAAGTCCGATATCCGCTGGCGATGATCATTGCCGGGGGGCTTGGAAATATTATCGACTATTTCATCTACGGCCATGTGATCGATATGTTCCATCTGTTCTTTTGGGGATATTCGTATCCTGTGTTTAATATTGCCGATACTTCGATTTTCTTAGGAATCGTCTGGCTGCTTTTCCACTCGTTTATTCGTAAGAGACATGTTATCAGTAGAACCTAATCAAACTCAGAGCTTTTCAGTTTCTAAATGGCTCAAGCATCAAGTGTTGCTCGACGATTCCGAGATGGAAGAGCTATGCAGCCATTTGAGGCCGTTTCATTTTTTTAACGTTAGCGAAATCAAACCTCTTGAAGAGCTAGAACTTTCTTTGGAAAATTTTTTGAAAACGTATCAAGACTACATCGAGATTCTCAAAGCGGGAAGGGTTCCCCTAGATCGGCACATTCAACGGCATCTATCCTGTGCACTGACAGCGGATGCGAATAGTCTGTATGCTCATCCTATAGGGACAGAAAAATTTCTGGCAAAGCCCTTAAAACCTGTTGTACAGATGCAGCAGCATCGGTTTTTTCCTTCGAAAACAGCGGGAACCATTCATCCGATGGTGATGAGCCATGAAAGCATTCACTGGGGAGTGCAACTGGCTTATCCGCAGATTTTCTTCGATGGCACTGCCTATTCTAAAGTCAGCGATGAAGCACTCTTCCCCAATACAGCTTTATTTACTAAAGTTGTAAAGTGGCTCCGATCAGCGACGGTTCCGACGACATTTATTTTGGACAATAAAAAGATCTCAACGCCGATCCGTATCGGGAGACACTGTTTTGCCTGGGTCCACAATCATGCGCAGTTAAGAGAACAAGGGATCTCTATCCATGTCTATTAGACCTCTTTCGAAATTTAGGGTTCGTCGATTTTT
>DASUCX010000085.1:0-10035 GCA_036275855.1 Rhabdochlamydiaceae bacterium | reverse complement strand
GCCTATCCTTCATTTGTTAACAAATGAAGGATAGGCTCAATAAGCAAATTATTGGATCACTTCAAGACGGACGCGGCGGCCGACTCGGGCGCCGACAGTCATAGCGATGGTCCTGAGAGCCTTGATCGTACGTCCTTGACGACCAACGATTTTACCTACATCTTGAGGAGAGACTTTAACTTCGACAACGGTTCCTTGTTCTCCTTCGATAATATTGACATCGACAGCGTCAGGTAGATCTACGAGATTTTTGATGATATAGGCAACGAAATCCTTCATATTCCAAGTGGGGTTAAAAGTTTTACGGGGCACAGTTTATCATCATTCCCTTTTTGAAGCAAGCCTCGATCCTGACAATTTCGAATTAATTCTATATGTTTTAATTGCTAAATTTATTAATGGGTGAAATTAAAGACATTAATTAATTTTAGATGTGCAAGTCAGTAGGCTTTTTTAATGCGGCAATAGCTGCTATAGCTCTGAGGCTTGCACATCTTTTCTTGCTTCAATGAAAGCGAGCTGTGGGATTCTTAAATCGATGATTTGAGCAACATATGGAAGCTTTGGTCGGAGTTCTAAATAATTGCCGAGTTCTTGGGCAAAATTCTTGGGGGTCAATCGAAGGGCTTTTGTGTAGCCTTGCTCTTCCAAAATAAGGACCACCTCACGCCGACCGAGGCTGAGAAGGAAAGCCTTGGAGACATCGAGTCGTTTGACCTGAAGTGAAAGCCGATTGAGAAGCTGCAGAATGGTCAGAGCTAATTCAACATTCCGATCTTTGAGAGGACGGCCCCAGTAGAAATTTCGAATGCCCAAGTAGATCTCAGGAAGTTTTTTTGGAGAAAAGAAGGGAGAAACCGGTAAAGGAACTCCTTCATCATCGAGGGCAATATTTTCAAAATCATAAAGGGAGGCCAGAGGCTGCCGGACGGTATAGTCGACATAGATGGTGTCAGGAGCGGTGAGTTTGACTTTAGCCTCTTTGATGAGGGGACAAAGCAGGAGTCTTTTCTGAGCAGAGATTGGATCAAAAGAAGCAGCTGTTATAGGCCTGTCGGCCGAGATCCGCATGAGCTCAGCAAGATAGGTTGTTTTGAGAGCTTCTCTCTGGGGACCTGTTTGGACAATGCGGCATAAATAGACAGGAGCCATCTGGAAATCGCGGCTGCGATGATGCTGAATCGCTTTATAGGCGCCGCCCGTGATGAGTAGGGCTGAACCTACAATCCATGTGAGCGACTGGACTAATTTCATAAATCAACGGGCGGTTTAGCAGGAGGCCGTAAATGCCGATCATAGTACCGATGACGATGAAGTCCTGCAATAATCATACGATCAATAACTTCGTTCATGGGGACGTCTTCCGATTTCCAAATGACAGGGTAGACACTGGTCGGTGTGAATCCCGGCATAGGGTTGACTTCATTAAGCACCCATGTTCCATCGGATTTTAAAAAGAAATCGATCCGTGCAAGGCCCGTGCAGCCCACTGCATGATAGACCTTCAAGGCAATGACTTTGCCGCGAGCGAGCACTTCCAGTGGCATTGGAGCTTTGGGGATTGAGGGCATGCCGGTGGCGCTATATTTATTTTCGTAAGTGTGGACCTCTTCAGAACGAGTAACTTCTGCAGGATCGGCAACAGCGACATCAAAGTTCCCAATAAACCCAAACTCGAGTTCGCGTCCTTGCACTTCTTCTTCGACGAGAAAGCTGTAATCTAAACGGCGGATATCTTCGAGTGCTTCTTTGATCTGCTGCTCATTTTTGATGCGATGGACGCCAATTGTCGATCCGAGATGTAGCGCTTTGACATAGAACGGAAAGGTAAATTCTTTGAGGATCTTGTGTAGCGTCTCCTCAGGATGCTGCTCCCATTCATGCATGCTAAATTCCATGAAACGGGCTACCTCAACACCGTGGCGCGCGGCAAGGTGTTTCGTCAAGGCTTTATCCATGGAAATGGCGCAGGACCGGTAATCGGCTCCGACATAGGGGAGGCCCAGCGTTTCGAAAAAACCTTGCAGCGTGCCGTCTTCTCCAAAAGGGCCATGAAAGACAGGAAAGGCAAGGTCGCAAGTCAGGAGTTCTTGCACGATTTCCGGGAGCGTTTTTGTTTTTCCTTCTCTTGTCCAAATCCCTTCTTTGGTAATGGTGAAGGGCAAGATGGTGTAATAATCGGGATTCATCTGGCTCATGAGCACTTTACCAGAGCTGAGAGCAACTTCATGCTCAGCAGATTTGCCCCCTTGGCAGACGGCCAAACGAAACGGTTTGATGTCATGTTGGAGGATCTCAGTACAGACTTCTGTGATATCGCCGGCACCGATGGAAAGGACGACATCATGTGGTCTTAAATACGAAGCAATCGCGGCCGAATATTCCGCACGAGGATGATAGAAGACTGGAAACGGATTGTCAGATTTAATTTGCTCGAATAATTTTTCTGTCGTAATCCCCTCAATTGGTTTTTCTCCGGCACTCCAGATATCGGTCATGAAAACAACATCGGCATCGTCAAAGGCACTTATAAACTCTTTCCAGCAATCTCTCACACGGGTATAGCGGTGAGGTTGAAAGGCGACGACAAGACGGCGCTCTCCAATCGCTTTCCGGGTTCCTTTGAGGGTTGTTCTAATTTCGGTCGGATGATGGGCATAGTCATCGTAGAAAGAAACAGCGCGCTTTTCCCCTTTTTTTTCAAGACGCCGTTTGACGCCTTTAAAGGTTTTAAAGGCTCGACGAATGGTGGTTTCTGAGATGCCAAGTTCGAGGGCCATGCCAAAAACGGCAGCGCCATTTGCAACGTTGTGTTTGCCGATCAAGGCAAGTTCAACATCGGAATAGGTTTTTCCTTGAAAAGCAAGAGTGAAGATCAGTTTAAATCCGTCTTGCTTCCAGTTTTTGATCTGCAAGTGAGCCTTGCTCGAAAATCCGTAGCTATGTCCTCGAAGAGAAAGACTGGATAAAATTGGATCGTCGGCACACCACCATAGCAAAGACGGTTTTTGCGCAAATTGTTTAAACCCTTCAATCAGCGCCTCGCCTGTTTTCCAATAGTCAAGATGGTCTTCTTCGACGTTGGTAATAATGGCTCCATAGGAAGGGTATTTTAAAAAGGTTCCGTCACTCTCATCGGCTTCGGCAACAAAATACTCACCACTGCCTTGATCACCATTGGAATTAAAATTCAGAGCAATTCCTCCAAGGGCAAATGTAGGATTTAGATTGGCAGTATCGAGAACTTGCGTGAGAAGGCAAGAGGTGGTGGTTTTTCCATGCGTGCCGGCGACGAGGAGAGGTCGGTAGCCTTGCATAAGCTCAGCGAGAAGATCTGAACGATGGAGGATGGGGAATTTTTGGTCGATGGCGGCTTTGTATTCGGGATGGTCAGCTTTGATAGCAGTGCTGTAGATGGTGATGCAAGGAGTTTTGAGATAATCAGCGCTATGGCCTGCATAGACCTCGGCGCCCACTTTTTGAAGTCGCTGCGTGACGTAGCTTGCTGCAACATCAGTCCCTTGGACTTTGGCGCCCCGTTTGAGAAGAATATGGGCAAGCGCGCTCATGCCGATGCCCCCAATGCCAATAAAATGGTATTTCATCCTGTTTTCTCCTTTATTAACAAGACATCACAAATCACGGAAACAAGTTCTTTTTTTCGTTGATCTTGTTTGAAAGATGAAATGGCTGCTTTCATTGTTTGAAGCTCAGCTGGGTGCATCAATTTTTCTAAGAGGGGTTTAAGAAACTCTGAAGTGAGAGTCGATTCAGGGCACGTGATGGCTCCGCCGACCTCTTTTTCGATAAACAGAGCATTTTTTGTCTGATGATCATCGGCAGCTTCAGGAAAAGGAACGAGGATGCCAGGAACTTCAAATTTGATCATCTCGCCGATGCTGGCAGCTCCAGAGCGGCCCATGACGACATCGGCAGCACTCCAAGCAAGGTCCATCCGTTCTTCAAACGCTTTGACGCACGCGCGGATACCGGCGATTTCGTATTGCCGGCGGATGATCTCTGCGCTATCTGTCCTTCCTGTAATGTGAATAACTTGGAACGCAGAAGGAGCAATGACTTTTAAGATGGTTTCGGAAAAAAGGCGATTGATCGATTCAGCGCCTTGCGATCCGCCAAAGACCAGGAACGTGAACCTGTCCTGATCGAGGTAGAAATAGCTTCTTGCGACCTTAGCATCGAGCTGTTTTCTTTCGCCGACGGGCATTTTTACTTCGACGATCGTCCCAGAGAGCTGATTTCCGGCCTCAGAAAACTGAACGGCGGAGACGAGAGCCCACTTGGAGACCAGGCGATTGACTTTTCCTGGGATGGCGTTGGGTTCAAAGAGGATGATGGGGATTTTTCTCCAGCGTGCAGCTGCAAGAACAGGAAAGGAATAAAAACTGCCAAAACCAACGACGATATCGGGTTTAAACCGGTCGATGAGTTTTAAGCTTTCCTTGATGCCCTTGCAGATCCGGAAAAACGATTTAAACGGATTACCTTTAAAAGGTGTTGCGCTGGCCACTTGCGCATAAGGAAATCTGCTGCGGTTAAAATACCGGTTGAATTTGAGCCCTCCGCCGGCAAAGAGCAAGTCGTAATTTTTTTCGAGAAGCTCAAATGCCAGGGCTTGTGCAGGGAAAATATGACCCCCAGTCCCTCCGGTCGCGATTAATATTTTAGGTAATGACATAACTATTCTTTTTATTAGCAATGTTTAAAATGATGCAGATCACAATCAAATTGGCAAGTAAGGAAGAGCTTCCGTGGCTAAAAAAAGGAAGGTTCGTCCCCTTGCTTGGCAATAATCCCGAGACGACCCCTAAATTCAAAAACGCTTGAAAACAGATCAAAAATGTAAAAATGGCAACGGTATAAAAAGCCGGAAGATGGTCTGTCTGCGAAGCAATCGAAAATCCCAAATAGCCGATGAACGTGTAAAGCACGACAAGCAGGCAGATGCCGACAAATCCAAATTCTTCAGCAAAAATCGCAGCAATGTAATCGCTTCGCGCCTCAGGCAAATAATTGAGTTTTTGGAGGCTTTCGCCAAGACCCTTTCCAAAAACCCCGCCTGATCCTGCGGCGATCTTGGCTTGATGCGGTTGGTGGCCTTTACCTTGCAAATCTAATTCCGGGTGGAGATAGATCTGGATACGGTTATGGACATGGGGCATCTGAGAAGCCACAGCTCCTCCAGTGATCAGAATGACAAGCAGCGGCAGCCCCCAATAGACCCAGCGGATTTTGGTCAGCAAAAAAAGGACTAAAAGGCTGGATAAGATGATCGCCACAGTGCCATTATCGGGCTCAATTAAAATCAGTCCCATGGGAACGGCCAGCTTTAAAAGCAATTTGAGGAAATCTTTCAGCACAAGGGTTGTCTTGGCGGAAGTCACGTAAGAAATGTAGTAAAGAGGAATTAAGTATTTAGCCAGTTCCGATGGCTGAAAAGAATAACTTCCAATACCGAGCCAACGGTGTGCGCCATTCAAGCACTGACCGATCCCTGGGATAAAAACGAGAATCAGAAGAAACGTCACAAAAACAAGAAAAAATCCGCTGAGCCGCAAAATTTGATCAAAGCCTAAAAACCAAACGCCGGCAGCTAAAATTCCTGCTAAAATTGCATACAGTAGCTGGCGGATGAGAGCATGATGGGTGCTTTTAGCAAGCGCTCGATCTAGGACTTCGGCCGATGTTGTATTGAACACCATGGAAAGTCCTAGAATGAACAATACGAGAACGCACAGGAGTAATAAACCGCTTTTGCGCGTCATTTTAGACCTCTTTCAAATTTAAGGGTTCGAAAAGGTCTATTGGATGCGGATTCGATCGCCGGGTTTTAAACGGCGAGCTTTATCTTCATTCATGTTATTCAGTTTGAGCAGCTCATCGACTTTCATATGATGCTTCACGGCAATCGTCCATGGATTATCGCCATTCTTAATCGTATAATACTGAGCATTGTCGCCAGATGCGGTAGCAATCGATGCTTTTGCAGATTTGCCAGGCATTTTTAAAATTTGTCCGATTTTGAGGCGCGTTGAAGAAAGCTTATTGACCTTCATGATATCGCTCACTGAAACATTGTTTTGACGGGCAATCTTTTCTAAAACATCACCTTTTTTCACTTTCACTTCGCGTAGGGCCGGCTCTGCTGCTTGCATCTCGACAATGGCAGGAGCCCTTTCCATCACAGGGGCCATTACAGGAGCGGCTTGATCAGTTCCGAGCGCTTGCAGATCAGCAAGGAAATTGGACCCCGTTTCTGTTTGGATGGTTTGTCCTGTGACCTGCGGCGTGACATATTGCTGGATCACTTGATCGAGTTGATCAGCGCCAGCAGGAGCGATCGGAGCCGCTGCAACAGAAGCTGGGGTTGATTGGATTTCAGGTTGGTTGGACGACAGCACAGTTGTCGGCACGGTTTCTTCGGTTTTATCTGATTTTACGCTGGTAGCAAACAACACGATCAGAAGCCCTGCATTGAGCAGGACCGCGATGATAATGGTATCTCTTCGGTTCATAATCTCTCCTTTCTTAGAGGGTATTGATCAATAAAATTTCGATCGCTTTTTTGAGGCTTTTTGAGCAAATTTTTGTTCCTTTTGTTTGGGGTTATATCAACTTGCGTATATTACCCCAAACAAAAGAATCAAAAATGTGCCAAAAATCCTCAAAAAAGCGATGAAATATTTATTGATCAATACCCTCTTAAAACTAATTTTTTAAATCTATCGCCTCTGTCGGCATAATCTTCGAACATATCGTAGCTCGAACATCCCGGAGAGAGCAGCACGCTCATCCCCTCTTTCGCTTGGCATCTCGCATATTCTACGGCCTCTTGTAACGTTGCAACAATCTCCACATCGAACTGAGGTTTTAACTCTGCGGCAATTTTTGCAGCAGCCTGACCAATGGCTAGCACTTGCTTAACTTTACCTGCAAAACTCTTTTTCCACGGTTCATAGGAAGAACCTTTATCCACGCCTCCGGCAATCAAAATGACTTCCTTTGTCATCGCTTCGACCGCCTTCATTGTCGCATCGATATTGGTTCCTTTACTATCATTAAAATAATCAACCCCTTCTAAAGTGGCCACAAATTCTATCCGATGCGCCGGTTTCTTGAAAGTCTCCAGTCCAGCTAGAAAAGAAGCAGATTCAATGCCAAATTTTTTGCATAGGATCCATGCCGCCAAAACGTTCTCGCTTTCGTGTTCTCCCAGATTTCTATAGCGGTTAGGCAAAATCGTTTCAATCTTTTCACCTGACCTCAAAACAGTTTTGTCAGTCCAACAGTCGCAAGCAGAGCCCGTTCCGTACGTCTGATAATTCGAGCTGAGAAACGACTTAAACTCGGTGGCAACGGTTTGATGCACCCAAAAATCTCCGGGGCCTTTCATCACATCTTGGAGACGACATTTGGCTTTGGCATATTCCTCCATTGTGGAATATCGATCGAGATGGTCCGGGGTAATGTTTAAAATTATTCCAATGTCAACAACCGGCGTCTTCATGAGTTCTAATTGAAAAGAACTGAGTTCGACGACCATGATTTCTTGCGGCTCACCTATACACAAACAACTTGAAGAATCGGTTTTTGACTGCGTCGGGTTTGTCTCATAATTTTTGTTCTCACTCGCGCCTTGTCTATTGACAATGGTCGCTCGCTCCGAACAAAAATTCTGAGGACCCTCCTTGTCAAATTCCCGATTCTTCAAGTTGTTTGTGCATAAATAAGAGGTGAGCGGCGTGCCGACATTGCCAAGTGCCTTTGCTTTGAGACCACTCGATTTTAAAATATGTTCTGTCAGCAATGTAACAGTAGTTTTTCCATTGGTCCCCGTGATCGCAATGCAGGGCTGATGGAGCCTTCTTAACGCAAGCTCTGCTTCTCCGGTGATTTCTTTTCCGAGCTCAGTGGCTTTTGCATATAAACGATTTGTCGGAGGAATCCCTGGAGAAAGAACAATCAGATCAAACTCCTCCAAACGAGGATCTGCCTGAGTAGCAATGCCTTCAGAGGATAATTTTTTTAAGTGATCGAGATTGTCATCAGTGCCAATCACAGAGTGCCCATCCTTCACAAGAAGGTCATAAGCTGCCCGTCCGCTCTTTCCTAACCCGATGACAAGAGTTTTCATTGAAGTTTGAGTGAGATTGCTCCTATAACCGCTAATAATAGCCCAATGATCCAAAAACGGAGAACGACTTTCGTTTCAGGCCATCCTTTATATTCAAAATGATGGTGGAGTGGGGCGCACAAAAAGATCCGCTTTTTATCACGAAACTTATAACTGGCCACTTGTAAGATCACTGAAAGAGTTTCAGCAACAAAAATACCTCCGACAAGTGCAAGTAAAACTTCCCTCCTGAGCAAAACTGCCGCAACACCCAAAATTCCTCCAAGCGCAAGAGAGCCGGTATCGCCCATAAAAACCTGGGCCGGATAGCCGTTGAACCATAAAAATCCCAGACAAGCCCCCATTGTCGCTGAAAGGAAAACAGCGATCTCCCCAGCCCCATCGATATAGAGAATATTCAGATAACTGGACATCTCGATATTATTCGAGAAAAAGGCGACCAAGGCCAGAACACCAGCAACCAAAACCACACAACCAGCAGCCAGCCCATCAAGTCCATCCGTCAAATTGACAGCATTGGACGATCCGGTGATCACAAAAATAGTGATTAAAATGGCAATAATTGTCAGCCCGCCTGTCAATTGGAAAGCAGGATCTTTCAAAAACGGGATATAATATCGGGTCATGTACTCGGACGTCGAGAGCTGCACCGATTGGATCTGTTCTTTGGCAGTCGGAGGAATGAGTTCTTTGCCGACTTGGAGATTTTCTGCAATGCCGGGCACCATACCGTAAATTCCAATTGCCCCTGCAAACGCAATCTGGGCCAGCAATTTTTTTTTGCCATTAAGCCCTTTAGAACTTTTGTATTTGAGCTTGAGATAATCATCATAAGCTCCAATTCCTCCCAACCAGAAGATGGTGAGCAGGAAAATAATGGTGAAGACATTCGCTAAATCCATCCAGAGCATCAGCGCAACAAAAATAGAGAATAAAATCAGAACCCCGCCCATAGAAGGCGTGTTTTTCTTTTTTTCATGGAGCTGTGCAAGCATCGGACAATCTTCGACTCGGATCGATTGTCCTGTCTTGAGTTCATAGAGCCTTTTAATGCATCTGGGCCCGAGAAAAATTGTCACGAGCAGCGCTGTTAGAGCAGCAAGCATCATCCGCGTAGATGAATATGAAAAGGCAGCCGGAATCTTCCATCCCAACGATGTGAGGTATGTAAAAAGTATTAATAGCATGTGGAAGTCTTCATCTTAAAAGAAGAACCCAAATTGCCCCAAGCGAAAAACGTTTAAGCATCTAGAATTTGCCAAAGCTTATTCGATCTTGACCCCTTGATCAAAATGACATCGCCAGGTTTGGAGATCTCGAAGAGCATGGCTTTGAGTTGTTTTATATCCTTGAAAAACTCTGCCGGCTTGCCTTCCCTATTGAAAATATCAAACATCGGCAAACACCCTTTCCCATAACAGAGAAAGTGGTCCACCTTCTTAGAAGCAAACTGCGCGACATCTCGGTGGCTTTGCTCGGAATAGACGCCGAGATCGACCATTTCCCCAAAGACAGCGATTGTCTTTCCGCCAAAAGAAGGAGAGGGCAGATTCGAAAGTGCTGCTTCCATCGACTCCGGGCTGGCGTTATAACAGTCATTGATAATGACAAATCCATTTCTCTCAATCTTTTCAAACCGTTTATCGACGGTTTTAAGATGGTGGGCTCCGGAGATAATCTCTTCCCAAGAAAGGCCTAAAATGCGGGCGACAGATGCAGCAGCGATAAAATCTTCGCATAAATGGGTCGCCGAAAAAGGCAGCCGAAAGCTCTGACTGGAGGACTCCCCTTCTTTAATGATCCAACCCTCTTCGAGAACATAATCCCCTCGTTCAGGATCGACGGCAAAGATGCTCTTTTTTGCAGAAATTTCTTTTTGAAAC
>DASUCX010000084.1:0-3849 GCA_036275855.1 Rhabdochlamydiaceae bacterium | reverse complement strand
TTTTCTTTTGCATCCGGTTTCACGATGGAAATTTAAATGCTGGCCGACGTCACTGGTGGCAAAATTGATCCAAGAGCTCCATCAAAGAGGAGAGAAAATCGTCATTTCGGCAAGTCCTGATGCTTCAGAGCTTCAGATGGTCGATGAGATTTTAACTCTTGTTCCAGAGGTGCCCGTCTTAAATCTTGCAGGAAAAACCTCTCTCAAAGAACTTGGTGCCCTGATTGAAATGAGCCGCTGTCTGGTCTGCGTCGATTCTGTTCCGCTCCATATATCGAGCGCGTTAAAAACTCCGACAGTAGTTCTTTTTGGTCCGACTTCTGAGATCAATTGGGGCCCTTGGCAGAATCAAAAAGCTCGCGTGGTCACACAAAACCTCCCGTGCCGCCCGTGTTTCATGGATGGATGCGGTGGAAGCAAAAAGAGCGATTGTCTACTCACTCTTCCTGTCAGTAGTGTCTTGAGTGCTATTGACAGTCTTGCTCTCGGGCTTGTTAGTGTCAGATAAAGGTTTTGGTTTTGAAAAGAGGCGCATGGTAAGCCACTCTATGCGCGTGGCAATCCCCTCTGCAACAGCAGTCCGTTTTTTTTCCCAGCTTGTCTGAGACTGTTCTTTTTGTTGATGGGTCAGGTGTCCTGCGATAATGATCGAAACGAGCATCGCTTCCCGATTTGTGCTCAAGTTGCAGATCCCTTTATAATACAGCCACGTTCCCGTGCAGATGTCGTTCATATTCGTCTGGAGCTGTCCGTCGACAAAGTGACCTGCGCCATAGATCAACGAAAATGCGGCTGTGCCGCCTATGAGTCCAAAATAATGAATCCCGTAATGCCATCCATTTTCATAGAGGAAAAAATAGAGCGAAAATTGAACGATGAGCTCTAACGTTCTAATGCAACCCTCATATCTTTTAACCGCGTGGCTATGGTTTTCGCAACGCTTTGTCACCAAATTGTACAGTGGTTGGATCGATTGTTTGTAAAGGGTAACATACGGCTGGATTTGGCTTGTGACGAATGGAACAAGAATGTTTTTATAGACAGGTTCAAAAGGGTTAATCATCTAAGAGGTTCTTTTTCCTTTGTTGGTGTCGGGGATATATCATAGTGGCAGTGGCTCGCGACAACGTGGTGTATATTTGATC
Source organism: Rhabdochlamydiaceae bacterium (assembly GCA_036275855.1). Taxonomy (GTDB): domain Bacteria; phylum Chlamydiota; class Chlamydiia; order Chlamydiales; family Rhabdochlamydiaceae; genus PALSA-1444. The sequence goes on along the minus strand of DASUCX010000084.1, from coordinate 2,704 downwards.
CAGAAAGTATCTGTTTTGAGGTTGGTCGATGAGTTCTGCGATATAACAAAAAGCAGTCGCGACCACAAGATTCCCGACATCATCTGGTGTTAAGCTGAGCGGTTGTTTCATAAAGAGAGCCGTCACTTTCTCAATGAGAAGAGGTCCGCCATGGATAAAGCTGTTATGGAGGGCAGCGGCATATGGGTGAATTAAAAACCGCGCCGCAAAGGCGAGTTGTGCGCTGAGATCATTGTAACCGCCAAAGATGTACCCAAAAGGGATGTCTGCAAAAAGGAAGGCGACAACGGTCACTGTTCGAAGAAGTGCAAACATCAATTTCTTAGTCTCATTATATGCATCTTCGTTTCCTCGACAGATGCGATAAAGAGGGCCGGTGATGTTCGTCACGGGAGCTGCGCATGCGGTCAGTAAGAATAACATTTGAGTTTTCCTTTCGTTTGAGACTGTTGTCGAATTAAGCTGCTATCCATTTTACCAACGAAGCCTTAATCCGACAACACCTTCTTAAAGTGAGCCATTCCCGATGTGCCTTCTCGGTTAATTTCGAAAAATTTGGGGATAATTTATCCCATAATAAAAAAGCTATATAAACTGCGTATATTTGTCTTTTTTATTATGGGGTAAATTCTCTCCCAAATTTTCAAAATTTCCTCGAGAAATTCACACCGGGAATGGCTCAAAGTCTAAAGTCGTCGCCGAAGTAGCTTTTGCGGGCTTCAGAATTTTGTAGAAGTTGTTGAACGGTGCCGGAGATGAGGATTTTTCCTTCGCGGATCAGGTAGCTTCTGTCGACGATCGAAAAGATCTCCCGGGCGTTGTGGTCGGTGATCAAGATGCTAATCCCTTTGCTTTTCAGGTGGCGGATCATTTTTTTCACATCGGCAACAGCGAGGGGATCGATATTGGCAAACGGCTCATCGAGAAGGAGCAGGGCAGGCTCTGTCACAAGGGCGCGAGTAATCTCCAGGCGCCGTCTTTCTCCGCCGGATAGGCTGCCGGCTTTGGTTTTGGCGAGTTTATCAAGGTGGAGTTCTTTGAGAAGTGTTGCGAGCTTTTCTTTTTTCTGAATAGGCGAAAGCGGAAGCGTCTCTAAAACGCACAGGATGTTCTCTTCGACAGTTAGGGAACGGAAAACAGACGGTTCTTGAGCCAGGTATCCCATACCGAGCTGGGCCCGTTTATGGATGGGGATAGAGGTTGTATCGTGTCCTTTGAAAAAAACTTTTCCGTCATCGGGGTGGATCAGGCCAATCGCCATGTAAAAGGCGGTTGTTTTTCCGGCTCCATTGGGGCCTAAAAGTCCCACAACTTCGCCGGGTTTGACATCGAAAGAAAGGCCATCGACAACGTTTTTTCCGCTGTACGATTTTTTGAGATTTTCTACTTTAAGGAGTGGGTGCGGGGGCATATTTACCAAAGTATTTGTTGAGGGAGAGTTGTTCTTCGGAGGAAAAAGCTAATTGGACATTGCCAAGCCCTTTGACTGATTGTTTTTTTGTCGTTGGATCTTGGGTGATGTGGACTTCTTGAGCACTGAGCCGGATGTTTTCCTCATCGTTGACGAAGAGCACTTTTTTGCCAGGATCTGCTCCCAGAATAAAAGTCCGCGTTGTCGGGCTGTAAGTCAGCCGGTCTGCAAGGCCATAGCGGCTTAGGTTTTCACCGATGGAAGCGACTTTGACTTGGCCTTTCAAAGAGACGGAGACCGGTTGGAAGTTTCCGTTTTCTTCGGTGTATTCGATATGGGCTTTATCAGCTAGAACCGACATCTCACCTTCTTTGTAAGAGAGTTGGAGTCCATCGGGAACAACGCCACTAATCAGTGGGCTTTCGACGATTCCAAGTTTGCGCTCGCGGTCAAAGCTTAAAGTCCCGTGAGATACCAGCTGATGGTTATTAAGGTAGGTCATCGTCGTGTTTCCTAAACTTCTGAAGCCGACAAGATTTTTATCTTTTTGGAATAAGAAGATCTCTTTGTCCGAGACAATAGTTCCTAAATTAGGTTCTTGCACCTTCGGATTTCCCTTCAAGATAAGGGTGTTTTGATCGTGGTTCCAGAGCAGGCTTTCAGAAGCAAACCGAACTTCTCCTTTGCCCAGTGAAGGAAGTATTCCCTGAGGATTTGTCATCACTAATCGCGTATGGAGGATATCGAGACTGAAACTGTCGGCCTCAATCGTGTCGGCTTGATGGACGAGCTTGCATTTTTGTTTGCCTTGCGAGGAGAGGTGGCTTTGGAACTCGTTACTCGCGGGATCGATCAGTTCTTTTTTATAGAGGATAGCATCGGTAAAGAGAGTGTATCCATCGGCATAGGTCAGCTCAACATTCTCTCGAGCTAAAACATCTTGCACGTCATAGCTGATTTTGGGCTGGTCTGTTTTTTTGGAAAATTGTAAGTCAATCGCTGAGCTGATGAGTTGGAAAGAGGGGGATTTGCCCTTCTTTTTTTTCAGCGCATCAGTGTAGGCGACCCGTTTTGAAGAGGTCAGAAAACCTTTAAGGGCTGAGAAATCAAGGTCGGCTTTTTCACATTTGAGCTCGCCGTTTTGATTGAGTTTGAGGATGACGTCTTTTTCGAGATGGATGAGTGAAAAGGGGAAATCTTTTCCTGTTTCTTGTTTTTGCAAGACCGCTTCTTCCGCCTGCATTTTTCCCAGGCCGTGGTCGAGCAGGACCTGCCCTTTCAAAATGAGGGCGT
>DASUCX010000083.1:0-3525 GCA_036275855.1 Rhabdochlamydiaceae bacterium | reverse complement strand
ATCTGTGAAGTCAAATTTTCACAGAATAAAATTGGAATGGAAGTTATCAATGAGGTTCAAGAGAAACTTCAAGCCCTAGAATTGCCTAGAGGCTTCTCTTTCAGACCTATCTTAATTCATGTCAATGGAGTGGATGAAAAGGTCATCGATAGTGGGTTTTTTGCCCGCATTGTCGATTTCTCAGAATTTTTAACCAAAAATGCCCAACAATCCCCATGTTAATGTTCTAAGCCCTTAATATCAAAATTGTTACACAATAAATCAACAAACAGTCTTTCCAGAAAAGATTGTTTATGATATATTCGTCTTTATAGGAAAGATGCCATGAGAGGTGTGATCCGAGCCATTCTAATCGAGTTTAAAGAACGAAATCTTCCAGTGCCCCTGCATCGAGCTATTCACCCGCCTAAACTGCCAGCAGATGTCAGAAAAGTATGGGTTTTGATGGGCATGCGCCGGAGCGGGAAGACGTGGACAGCTTACCAACATATTCTTCGTCGTCAAACGCAAGGTTTTCCCAAAACATCTAATCTTTACATCAATTTTGAAGATGATCGTCTTGTAAATTTTAAAGTGAAGGATTTTCAGACGATTTTAGATGTTTATTATGAGCTTTATCCCGAATACATCGACAGTAAGGACCTATTTTTCTGTTTCGATGAAATCCATGTCATTGAGGGATGGGAAAAATTTATTCGAAGACTTGTCGATACAGAGCGGATGGAAATCTGTGTGACGGGATCATCGGCAGAAATGCTTAGCAAAGAGCTAGGGACAACATTAGGCGGTAGAGCTTGGTTGCAAGAGATTTTTCCTTATAGTTTTTTGGAATTTATCACGTTAAAAGGTCTTGATCCTACTTTACCCAAAAGTCCAAAAACTGAAAGCTTGATGAGAAATTTAGCATCTGAACACCTCACTTATGGCGGGTTTCCAGAAGTTGTTGCTAGCCCACGAGAACTTCACACATCGCTCATTCAGGGATACATGGATGCTGTTATTCTCCGCGATATCATTAAACGGCATTCCATTAAAAATGGTGATATCGTTCAAAAATTCTTAGTCCAGGTTTTACGCCAACTTTCAACTTCCCTTAGCATTACCAAAGTCCATGGCACGATGAAATCTCTAGGTCTTGCCATTGGGAAAAATAGCCTCTTTGAATATCTTCAATATTTTGAAGATGCCTATGCGATTCTAACTGTTCCTTTTTTCAGTCTTTCAGAGAAAATTCGGCAGGTAAATCCCAAGAAAGTCTATGCGATTGATCCAGGGATCATTACTGCTTATTCTGTGAAAATCAATTTTGAGCGCGCTGCGCGATTGGAAAATGGTGTTTTTATGCATCTACGCAGAAGCTATACCAATATCTGCTATTATAAAACCAAACATTCGAAAAAAGAAGTTGATTTTGTAGTCACCACACCACGCGGCGACCTGCTTTTAATCCAAGCCTGTGTAGATATGAGAGAAGAAGAAACTCGAGAAAGAGAGCTCTCTGCTCTTTACGAAGCTTGTCAAGAATTTGATTTGTCAGAAGGCTACATTATCACCGAAGATCATGAAGAAGAAATTAAGCATCAGAATCTAAAAATCCATTGCATCCCCTTTTGGAAATGGGCAATCTAAGTCTATGGGACTTCTTATACCCAAGGAACTTCAAAATTTGATTTTTGACTACGCTAGCATCCCAACCTTTGTAGCCGCGTCCATCGACCATGTGCTTGCACATGGCCTGCTTCCGCGTCGGCTGCAAATCTGGGGCGCTAGCTTTGTCAAAAACCAAATTTTGAAGTTCCTTGGGTATAAAACCTGCCTTCTGACCTTCCTCTTGATGGTCTCTTGCCATGCGATGGACAAAGAGCACGTCGCCTATCTCATGCAATCGAAAGAGATCGACGCTTCGATCTCGCTTTATGAAACTTATAAGCAAGAACTCGGAAAGCACGATTTTGAAATGCTCGTTCATCTGGGCACGATCATTTTGGAACAAGGGATCAAAAATAGCGACCCAACCATCCAACTCTCCAGCCTTTACGGAACAGCCATTGCAGGGATGTCCTCTTCGTTGGATATTCTTGAACAAGGGATCAAAAGCCAAAATTTTGAGACTCAGCTCGCTTCCATCCAGCTGCTGGCAAGGATGCATGACGACCGTGGCGATGAGCTGCTCACGAAAGCGATGGCATCGCCTTTTCTCATGGCCCGCATCGAAGCCGGATTTCATCTCGCCTCGCGCAAACACCGAAAAGCCACCGGCCACATCGAAGCTCTAATGTATAAACTTCCGCAAGAATTTTGGTTCTACTTCCCGCAGTTTTTTGCGCTCATCGGCACCAATGATTCGATCGATGTACTCAAAAAACTGATGGAAGATCCCATTTCAATGACACGTGTGGAGGCGATTCTCTGCGCTGCGCGATTTGGCCGTGACGACTTGCTCTATAAAATCCGCGCCCATGCGACCCACTTAAGCCACGATGAGCAAGAAGCATCAGCCTCCGCATTGGGGATGCTCAATGATTCTAAATCGATCCCTCAACTCAAACGACTCTCTGCATCGGTGTCGATCCCCGTAAAACTTGCCGCCTCTCGCTCTCTTTATCACCTTGGAGATACGAATGCTTTGCTGCCGATTTTTGACCTCGCCCACCAGCACAATCTTTTTGCCATCGCGCTTTTAGGAGAGCTGCCAGGCGGAGAAGAGGTTTTAGCGCCTCTGCTTAAGTCTGAAAACATCCATGTCCGTTTCAATGCTGCTTTTTCTCTCCTGCAGCGGAGAGATCCCCGGTGCCTGCCTGCTTTGGAAGAGTTCCTCCTCACGAGCGCAAAAGACCTCGGGTTTCAGCCGCACACTTCGGTTGGACATTCTATTGTCTCATGGAAAGTTGTTCCTTCGCTCCAGCAGCATCTCAAAAACCTTCCGTTTGATCTCGCTGCCATTACCCTGCAGATGCGAGAGCAAATGCTTACCGCTTGCTTAGAACTTCCTGAAGACCACTTCTTGAAAGTCGCAGAAAAAATCTTTTTAAATCATGAACTCGACTTGGTCCCCCTTCTCGTCCAACTTTTGGAAAATCTCCATACGGAAAAGGCACTCTTTCTTTTGAAAAGGCATGCTGAACATGCCGGTGCCCCACTCATCCGTAGCTATTGCAACTTGGCGCTCTTTCGCCTCAAAGAAAAAGGACCGTACGAAGCCAGGCTTCGCCATTGGATACGTCGTGTTCAATCCGATGAAATGGTTAAATTCCGGACATCGCTGCCTTGGCACCTCAGAAAAAACAGCTCGCAATACGAGCTCACCCCGGAAGAGAGCACCCGGCTCCTTTTAGAGGCCTATCAAGCCCTTGCCGACCAGCATGATGAAAAAGGGATTGAGATTCTCCTGCAGGGAATTAAGCAAGGTCACCCAAAAAATCGTTATGCACTCGCTGGGCTCTTGATCCACACTCTGCAATAGTTTATCCTCTCTGAACCTATTCCAGTAATAAGTTTCAGTCGATTTTCGGGTTCTTTTGAGCC
>DASUCX010000082.1:0-3751 GCA_036275855.1 Rhabdochlamydiaceae bacterium | reverse complement strand
GTTGGGACTCCGCTTGACCTCGAAGCGATCCAGCGCGGCAACTCGACCTACTTCCCAGGCTATTGCCTTCCGATGCTGCCGCATGAGCTCTCCGACAACCTTTGCAGCCTCCAACCAAATGTCACCCGCCTCACCGTCTCCGTTCTTGCTGATTTTGACTTAAGCGGCACGATGACTAGCTACCGGATTTCCCGCAGCTACATCAAAAGCGCCAAACGATTCACCTATGAAGAGGCCAAACAAGTTCTCGATGGCGAAATCAAAAGCCCCCATCTCGATGCCCTTAAGCTCATGGTCGAGCTGTGCAACCTCTTGAAAGAAAAAAGGCATGAGCGTGGTAGCATCGATTTTGCCCTCCCCGATCTTGTGATCGTTGTCGATGACAAAGGACAACCGCATAAAACTAAACGCGTCGAATACGATATCACCCACCAGCTTGTCGAAGAGTTCATGCTCAAAGCCAATGAAACCGTCGCCCGTCACCTTGCCGAAAAAGGAAAACCCGTCGTCTTCCGCGTCCACGAAGCTCCCGATCAAGAAGATTTCGACGATTTCTATGCGATGGCCCGTTCGATGGGATTTGCACTCCCCAGTGCACCCTCACAAAAAGATATTCAAACACTCTTCGAAAAGGCCCAAAAGACCCCCTATGCCGCGCAGCTTGCTATCGGCTTCATCCGCAGCATGAACCTTGCCCTCTATTCTCCTGCAAACATTGGCCACTACGGTCTTGCGTTAGACTATTATTGCCACTTCACCAGCCCCATCCGCCGCTATACCGATCTCGTGATCCAGCGCCTTCTCTTTGATCAAGAAGGGAAAGACCTCGAGATCGAGAAGATCGCTGAGATCTGCTCCGAACGCGAACGGATCTCTTTCAAGGCCGAAAGCAGCGTGAAAACCCTCAAAAAACTCCGTCTGATGGCCCATTGGATGAAAGAAGAGCCCACTGAAATCTATGATGCCATCATCACCCGCATCAAACCGTTTGGCCTTTTCTTTGACATCAACCACCTCATGCTCGAAGGCTTCCTCCATATCTCTGAGCTTGAAAACGATTACTTCATCTACAACGAGTCTCAAAATACCCTCATCGGCCGAACCTCCGGAAAAACACATCGCACTGGTGATCCGATCAAAGTCCGGCCCACCGCCATCGATCTCGTCCTGTTAGAGTCCCGCTGGGAACTCGTTGTTCCTAAAAAAGAGCGCCGCCGGAAGTAAGTCGCTGATTAGCAGTAAATTATAACCCATTGCAAGTTAGGTAGCTGAAAAGTTGTTCGAAAATGACTTGTATGTTAGCATAAAGCATACATACAGGTTAAAAATGAAAAGGTTGCCAATCGGCATTGATCCAGGGCTTGCCATTTTGCTTGAGAAAGCTCCGAGCGAAGAGCTCGACTATGGTTTTGTGATGGAATGTCTGAGCGGCTATAAAAAACCGAGGTTTAAACTCTCACACCTTTTAAAAATCGAAGCGTTAATTCGGGTGAAAAAGGGACTTTATATCTTCGGTAAAAAATTCGCAAGAAGCCCCTATTCGCCGGAAGTCTTAGCCAATATGATCTTTGGACCATCGTATGCATCATTGGAATGGGCCTGCCAATACCACCGTTTAATCCCTGAAAGAGTCGTGACTGTCACCAGCGTGACATCGCGCCGCTCAAAAGAATTTAAAACCCCCTTGGGCCTTTTTACCTATGACCACCAACCCACGCGAGTTTTTTCCATTGGAGTCGGCTTGATTCAATTTTCGGACAAACAACAGGCTTTAATGGCGACAAAAGAAAAAGCATTGTCTGATTTGCTAGTACTGCGTAGAGGCCGTTTCTCTTCGCTGAAACATTTTAAAGAGACCTTGTTTGAAGATTTGCGCATCGAAGAAGAAGACGTAGAAAAACTCGATCTTAATCTACTGAAAGAAATTTACAAAGCCCGACCCCATACCGCCATTAAATATCTCATCCAATGTAAAAATCATGAATAACGCGCTTCAACAGATGCTGGAAAGATATCAGAGCCGTTCATGGCAAGAGCATGAACAGGCTTTGCGTGAGATTATCCAAGAGATCTCCTTGGTCGGGCTTTGGAGAGGAAAATTTTTTGAACATGCTGCCTTTTATGGAGGGACTGCACTTCGAATTTTCTACGGCCTTGATCGTTTTTCTGAAGATCTCGATTTTACTCTCCTAATCCCCAACCCTCACTGGAGTTGGCAGCCCTATGGAAAAGCGATCATAAATGAGCTTTCTTCCTATGGATTTGAAGTCTCTTTTGAAGAAAAAGATAAAAAATCCCAAACACCCATTAAGTCGGCATTTTTAAAAACACCGACGGTGCAAGAGCTCATGAAAATCGGAGTTCATTCCGATACTTTGAAAGGCGTCCATCGAGAAACACTCATCCGCGTCAAAATAGAAATTGATACAAATCCTCCCTTAGCCTTCCCTCATGAGCAGAAATTTCTCTCCCAGCCTCTAGCAGTTTCCATCCGCTGTGTCAAAGAAGAGTCTCTATTTGCAGGAAAAATGCACGCTGCGCTCTTCCGGGCTTGGAAAGGAAGAGTCAAAGGGCGGGATTGGTACGATATGATTTGGTTCATTCGGAGGAATATCCCGCTTAATCTCTCCCTTTTTTCCCAGCTTACAAATCAGAGCCTAAACCGTGCCGATTTTCTAAAAATGGCCAAGGAACGCATCGATCAATTGAATGTTCCTGCAGCGATTGAAGATGCGATTCACTTTGTGCGCGATCAAGAGGCCATCGAACGCACCTGGTCTAAAGACTTTTTTCATCATTGGATCGATCGAATTCAAACGGTCTAAGAAGCTTTGCCAAAAACTGCTCGAAAATAACCCGTATTTTAATACAAAGCTTCCATACAATGTCAAAGTAAGAAGGTCGTGATATCAGCCCAAGCTTGTTTCCAATCTCTTCCCAGACTTTCTCTCTAAACATTTCATGGGGCGAAAGCTTTTTGACCAGCAGCTGATACTTCTTGTTTGCCCCTTTGCTTAAATCGATCGACCATTTAAATTCCGGATGCATACCACATAAAAAAGCACATCCTTTTCCAACCCGGCAAAAAACAGCTGCTGCTTTCTCAAGACCGCGATATATGCCTATGATCTCCACAGCAGCTGAGTCCTCCTCCACATCAAATAAACAGCCGCCCTGATAGTAAAGAACTCCGCCTACAACCACTCCTTTCATCTTAAAAGAGACTTCAGCGGCTCTCGCCCCACTCAAAGAAAGATAGTCCCCATCCACTAAGGGTCCCACAGCCTTTCCCGGGAAAAATGCCAGGGGCCGGTTTTTCTCCACCGCTCCAAAGCAACTCTTTGCCGCTGCAAAATAGGCCCCCGCACAAAAACCGATATATTTGCCGCCTCCTCGCACATAATTTTGGATCTTTTGGATCCCTTCCATTTGAAGCTGCTGATCCCATTCGCTGCATACTCCCCCTCCCATGGCAAGAACAACCGTCTTATCTTCCCACTTTTGGGTCCTGAGATACTCTCCATCGACTTGAATGACCGCAATCGTTGGACCTAAAAGCCTCTTCAACTGCTCTTCCAGTGCCTTTGCACTGGGGAGACAAACGCCTTTGTCCGAATAAACTAACGCTTGAACCATCGGCAGCACCTAATGACGAGAGAACCAGCAATGATTTTGAGCGCAGCTCCGCTTAAAAAAGGGACGACTCCGAATAAAAAAGCCTTAGTAATTCCGACGTAGCATGACAGCCATG